>URIN01000121.1 GCA_900547915.1 uncultured Clostridium sp.
GGATAAAGTGTAATGAGAGAGTATAAAGCAGATGTTTCGCCGGTATTCCGTTGACAGATATTAAACTTTTGTGAAACCAAACATCTTGGGGAGAAAAATTATGAAAAAGTTAAAAATAATTATTCCTGTTTTGCTGCTGTGCATTGCCGTAGGCGCCGCAATTGCATATTTTGCATACGGAAGTACGCTTATTGATATAACAAGCGAAGAATCTATAAATGAAAATTTAGCTGTTGACCCCGAACAGCCGATAACAATTCTTGCAACCGCCGAAAACGGGGACTATTTCGGTATTATTTATTCAGATCCTACAGACGGGGATGATAGTGCTTTTCATTTTAGATACATAACTAAGGCTAAACTATATAAAAATAAATATCATAATTTAGGCGGATATTCCTTATTTTATGGTGATTATTTGTGTTATACCGAAGCAAATACACAAGAAGAAAACAGAATAACTTCAGAAGTGTTTATCTACAGTGCCGGCAGAACTTCAGAAAGCGAAAAAGACTGCAGTGTATTCAAATATAATAGTAAAGATAGTTACATAATTCCGGAAGAGACAAGCCCACAGCAGATAACGGAAAAATACAAAAAACTGGCTGATTCATATAAAAAATTAGATGAGTTTACGCTGCCGGATGATGATGCTTTTATTATTGCGAAATCGTATGATATAGATGATCATGATGATAATATAGATGTTATTAATGAATCTGTATCCGAACAAGATATGAAACAGCGCGTGCTTGATGAAACTGATGACGCTATTAACGAACTTTTTTAACTATATTTCGGAGCAAAGTTATGAATAAGACCGTTACAAAAATAGCAGCTCTTTTATTTGCTTTTTCAATTCTGCTTTCCGGCTGTTCAGACGGCAGAGGAAAAGTAAATACAGAGCAAAATTCGCAGGCTTATGTTGAAGACGAAGATTATCAGAATTTTTTGTATCCTATGTCTGCTTTTGTTAAGGTTGAAAACGGATATTATTTCTTTAATAGACTGATGCTTTATTATTTTGATGCTCAGACAAAAGAAACTTATCCCGTATGCAACAAGCCAAACTGTGATCACACAACATCAAGCTGTATGGCTTTTTTCAATATTTTTAATTTCTATCCTTTCCTAATGTCTTACTACAAAAACACATTATATGTATGGGGCTGGGAGGAGGACGGCAGTGTTCGCCACAACTATATTTATTCTGTTTCGTTATACGATTATAAAAGAAAAAAAGCCGCGTTTCTGTATGACGGCACCAACTCAGGTTCCTATTATTTCATAGTGCACCGCGGATATATTTATTATGTCAAAAACGGGGGAACAGACCTTAAAGAGCAAACAGCATATTTATACAGAGTAAAAATCGGCGATACAAGCAAAAAAGGAGAAGAAGAGCCAATATACGAGTTCAGCGGTATCGGCGCATCCGTGTGGAATGTTACCGCAAGCGGGAATAATATTATCGTAAACAATTCTGCTTACGGTGATACCGAAGGAAACGACTATAAAAATTCATACAGCATTATTGATATCCATACTTTAAAATCAAGGGAACTGGTTGAAAACGGTAATTACTCTGTTTTCGCAGACGGAAATTATGTGTATTACGGAAAAAACGAAAACACGGTATATCGTATTGACCTTGCAACTAAAGAAGAAACATTTTTCTGTGATATAGACGGGCCGTGTTACATAAGCGCAGACTGTAATTATGTTTATTTTGACAATCTGCAGTCAATATACGCAGGTAAAACAGACGCTGATAACAGAAAAATATTTGTTTACGATAAAAACGGCAAATATATTACGTATATTGTTCCCCAAAGCCCCAAGGATGAATGTTACTTCGGCGGCGATGATTATATGTTTTTTAAAGACATGGGTTCAAACAGCAAAGTGTATTCATTTGATAAATCATTGTTAACATCAACCGACAGGCAATTCATTGATATGTAATAATTACCGATATGGAACTGTTTAAAATATTAAAAAACAAAAAATTTATAGCAGCAGTAATCTTGTTACTGCTGCTTAATTGTGCTTTCTTTTATATAACTCAGCAAAAAAATTTAAATGAATTTGATATTAACATTGATGAATATTCCCGTGTTTTCAGCGAAAATTCCTATATATTTTCTGAAGATAACGCAAAAGAAAACGTAATCGAAAAAAATAATGAAATTCAGATAATAAAAAGTTTTGCAGATGCGGAAAAACTTAAAGCCGAAAACGCCGAGGAATATGAGTATTATGCCCAAGAGGAAGCGGCTTTGATAACTGAATACCCTTCGATTTATCGTGAATATAAAGAGGGAAAATATTTAGATGAGAAGCTCTCTGCTTTAATTGATTTCTATTCGCATTTTGCGTATCAGGTTGAATATCAAATTAATTATCAGTCATATATTGATTCAATTGCAGAAAACAGCAGGGAACTAACGTCCAAAAAGCTGTTTTCGGATAAGACTTCCTTTTCGTATAAGTCTATTCAGAGAACAGCACAGGATTTTTCAAAAAACAGAGATCTGCAATTAAAATTAGTCAACGATCTGCCTGTTAGCGCGGTTTTTAATTATAATATCGGGGATTTTGTTCTGATTTTACTGTGCGTTTTTATTGTAATAATCTTCACAGCGGAAAAGAATGTAAATCTATTGATAAATACCTGCCGAGACGGAAGAATGATGCTTAAAATTAAACAGATTCCGGTTTTACTGTTGTTTTCTTTCTTGATTTCTTCTTTGGTTTATATATCCGAAATATTGATCGCACTGAAAATATATAATGCTCCGTTTGATTTTTCTGCCCCAATACAATCTGCTGATATGTTTTCAGACTGTGTTTTGCATATAAGCTTTTTACAGCTTATTGCTGTAAATATCATTTTCAAAGCAGTAATTGCCGTAATTACTGCGTCTTTAATGTGGTTTTTGATTTCGTTAAGTAGCAATATAATTTTGGACTGCGGTATTGCGGGAGCAATAGCCGCAGCAGAGCTTTTGCTATATAAAAATATTTCAGAGCAGAGCAGTCTGTCATTCTTAAAAACATTTAATATATTTTCTCTTTTTGATTATAGCAGTATAACGCAATACAGCCTCATCTCTGTTTTCTCAGTACCGGTCAGAGCGGAAAAAATAATCTGGATTATTGTATTATTCATTACTGTATGCATTGCTGTTTTGGTTATCATCAGCGCAAAACGAAATTATCCCGTAAAAACTCCTTCAAATGTTTTTGCATTTTTGCAAAGAATATTGAAATATCTCAATACTGTTTATTTGAAAATCCAAAGTGCAGTTTATGCCGGGAGATATGAAACTTTTAAATTAATGCACATAGGCAAAGGCATTTTTGTAGTTGCTGTGTTCTTTTTGATAATAGGATTTAGTTTTAACACAAATACGCTAGTATTTTCTTCTGAAGAAATGTTTTTGAATGAATATTACGAAGAGTACGGAGGCGAACTGAGCAGCGCTGTCTATGACAGTATAGATAAAATGCAATCTGAATCACAGGCTGTTGAAAAAGAGTTTAATGTTAAAAGTAAGCAGTTTGTAGACGGCGAGATATCTTTTGAAGAATACGAACTTGCACTGGCAAAAAATGACGCTTATGATACACAGCGAAAAGCGGTTGAAGTATTGAGGGCGCAGGTAGGAAGAATAGACGTTTTAAAAGAAAAGGGGATAGAGCCTGTTTTGATAAATGAAGCTGGCTATAACAGTCTGTTTTCTCCGCTCAGTAATCAAAGCGAGCTGCTTCTTTTGCTTTGCGCTGTCATAATTATTTTTTCGTCAGCGTTTTCTATTGAAAAATCATCAAATATGCTCTCTCTTAACCATTGCGCAAAAAACGGCAGGCAGAATTTGTATTTTAAAAAAATACTTTGTGTTATTCCAAAAACATTCGTGCTAACTCTTATATCATATTTATCTATAATACTTCAGATCAATTATTTCTATAAGATAGAATATTTAAGTGCGGATATACATAACCTGCAAATTCTGCAGAATGTTGATATTGAGGTTTCCGTACTTGAATATCTGATTATCAACTTCTTGTTTGAATTTCTGTTTGTAACGGCAGCCGCGTTAATAACAGTATCTCTTTCGTCATTTATGCCGCAGATGGAAGTAATAATCATATCCGCGGGTTTGTTTGTTTTGCCGGGCGCACTTAATATGGCAGATATTAATTTTGCAAAGGAAGTATCGGCTTCTTTCCTGTTCAATTTCAATTCGTTCATTTTGGATAAGGGTCTGAGCGCATACAGCTTTGCCGTTCATTTTATTCTTATTATCGTTTGTGCCGCAATGCTTTATATGAGCAACAGAAGATGGTGCTTGACCAAGGATAGGTAGAAAAATGAAAATAGAAATAAAAAATCTTTCTAAAACTTACTCAAATAAAAAGGCTTTAAATAATGTCACCCTGACACTGAATGAGGGAATTTACGGTATACTCGGCCCTAACGGTTCAGGCAAAACAACTCTTATTAATTTGCTTATAGACAATGTAAAAAGAACCTCAGGCGAAATTCTGCTTGACGGCGAAGAAATACTGTCTTTGGGCGCTGAATACAGAGATATGATAGGATATATGCCGCAGCAGCAGGCGCTGTATAATGATTTCAGCGCGTATATGTATCTTAAATATATGTGTTCTGTAAAAGGTATCAGGCACGTCAACGAACTTATCAGCGAAATTCTGAAAAAGGTCAATCTGTATGATGTAAGAAATTCAAAAGCAGGCACATTTTCAGGCGGTATGAAACAGCGGCTGATGTTTGCCCAGGCGCTTTTGAATGACCCAAAGATATTGATTTTGGACGAGCCTACGGCAGGGCTTGACCCCAAAGAACGTATCAATTTCAGAAATATGCTTGCTGAGCTTTCTCAGGATAAAATCATATTGCTGGCAACTCATATCGTTTCTGATATTGAGTGCATTGCCGATGAGGTATTGCTGCTTAAAAAAGGTGATCTGATCAAAAAAGACACCCCCGAAAATCTTATGAAAAGCGTATCTGATAAAGTGTTTGAAATAAGAGGGCAAAAGGAGGCATTGCTGTTGATGCAGCACAATGCCGGTATCGGAAATATTATCCACGACCTGAACGGAATTTCTCTGAGGATAGTAACTGATGAGCCTAAAGAAAATTATATCCCCGTTACAACAAATATTTCTCTTGAGGATGTATATCTGTATTATTTTGAATATATGAAATAAATATCCTTATCAAGATATTTATGCTCAGTTTTGTTCAGATCACCTTAAACAGCAACACATCCAACCCCCCGCTTAAAAAAGAGGTCATCACATAGATGGCCTCTTTTAATTTGATACTTATGTTTAGTTGTATTGTACTGTAGTACCTGTCTCTTATACACATCTGACGCTGCCGACGAATAGCCTTGTGTA
>URIN01000122.1 GCA_900547915.1 uncultured Clostridium sp.
TTATATAGCTGAGTATCCCTGATCTTCGATTAGATTATCAATATAAATAACCAAATCGGAGGTCTAAATATGAAATATACATATGCGTTTTCAGATGAAGAAAACACTGTAGAAATAGATAAAAAATGGGTTGATATATTAAATGAATTTGATAAAACCGAGCAGAGCAATGATCGTTCGGAACTCAGACGGAAAATTCCTTTGGATGCCGATAATGCGTATAGTTCATGGCTGGAGGTGACAGATCCGTTAATAGAAAAAATTATAAACGGTGAAAGTGATCTAACAAATGAAGAGCGTTTGCATATTGCCATCAATAAGCTTAAATCCAAGCAGAAGGCATTGATAAAAGCTATCTACTTTGACGGCGTTTTAGTCAGTGAATATGCGGCGAAAGAAGGAGTAAAACCGTCAGCAATTTCACATCGTTTGCAAACGGCTAAAAGAAAATTGAAAAAACTTTTCTGAAAAATCCTCATTTTTTGCTGATTTCGTGGCTATAGGTGAAGGGGTTAATTTTTTTGACCCGATGAACATTGATAATTGAATATCCTTACAGTAAATACTTTCCCGTTATTGTTTCTGACGAACAGGGACAAGCAGACTAAGTACAGCAAGGGCCTTTGTGGGCTCTTTGCTTGTTGGATTTAAACTGCCGGCGGTTCCGGCAGGTGTGCGATGACAGATAGCGGGGATAATGATACTTCTGTCCAGTCAAAAGTCGAGCGTGATAAAACCGTCGCAACCAAAGAGGGCAGCCCGGAGAGAACCTCGGGGTGGTGAGATACCAATGATAAGACTAACCGGTCTTAGTTTACTGTATGCCCGCCAGTCAGGGGCGCCGTGGGCAAATATGACTTACACGCAAAACAACTAAATTCAGGATGAGATACAGGCGGTTAAGTAGAAAATTCATTTTTTACCGACTTTGTACCGTCTGTATCTCATTGTAAATAACGGAGAATAATAATGGATAAAACACAGGTAATAAACAATGCTTCATTTTATTTTAGTAAGAACATGCTAAAAATACTTTTTGATATGAATCTACTCACAGATAAAGAATATAACAAAATTAGTGAGATAATTGCCGAATATTATAGTCAATTACATCTGTAAATTAATTTGCAAAAATAGCTGGATATATGGTGAAGTTTGTGATAGTGTTGTGCTGCAAACACAAAGTAAAAAATAATTTTATAAGGAGTTAAATTGAAAACTGTAGAAATTATTTCTGATCCATTTGTTGAAAAGACAGAAAAAATAAGACTGGCAGCATACTGCCGCGTGTCTACAGATAAAACGGATCAACTGAATTCTTTCATAGCTCAAATCAAATACTATTCTGACTACGCAAAGAAACACACACAGTATGAACTGGTCGATATTTATGCGGACGAAGGTCTTACAGGAACGGATATGAAAAAAAGAAACGAATTTAACCGTTTGCTAAACGACTGTAAGAAAAGAAAGATAGACCGTGTTATAACAAAGTCTACATCACGATTCGCTAGGAATACACAAGACTTTCTTATAGTAATTCGAATGCTTAAAGAGATAGGCGTTAGCGTATATTTTGAAGAACAAGGTATTGATACGGGAAAGTTAAATATGGAAATGTTTGCTGCATTCCCGGGCTTGATATCTCAGCAAGAATCTGAGAACATATCACAAAATATGCGTTGGAGTTATCAAAAAAGAATGCAGTCAGGTGAGTTTAATACCAATAATGCTCCTTATGGCTTTGTAAAGGATAACGGCGAACTATTGATTAATGATAAAGAGGCACATGTAGTACAAAGAATATTTGATATGTATATATCAGGATACGGTATGCAAAGGATAGCTAATTTGCTTAATGAAGAAAAAACGCCGCTAAGATACGGGCATACGCATTGGACAGCAGCAACGATAAAATATTTGCTGAATAATGAAAGATATATGGGCGACGCCTTACTTCAAAAATCGTATAAAACAGAAACTCTGCCTTTCCGAAAAATTAAGAATAGAGGTGAAAAGGCGCAGTATTATATAGAAAACAGCAATGTATCTATTATTTCAAAAGAAACATTTGAGGCTGCGCAGATGATGCAGCGTGCTCGCGCCAAAAACAGAAAGGCAAATATAAAAATATATCCTCTAAGCAAAAAAATTAAGTGTGCGGATTGCGGAAAAACATATCGCAGAATGATTGTAAACAATACAGCATATTGGCTTTGCTCTTCCAGAGCATCTGGTATAACAAACTGTACTAATTTAAGAATTAGGGAAAAAGATATTTATGATGCATTTAATGAACTTGTTATAAAATTACAAGATAACAGAGAGAAGATTATTCTGCCAACGATCAGATATATAGAATTAATGCAAAGGAAAAACGGTGAAAATCAGCAAAAAATATTTGCTATAGATAAGAAAATTGCTGATTATACAGCCCAAAACCACACTCTGGCAAAACTACATGCAAAGGGTGTTTTAGATAAAATTTCGTACACGCAAAGATCATCAGTTATTACTGATAAAATTATAAATCTAAGGTCAGAAAGACGAATGGTATTAAATGAAAGCGAAGAGTATGATCTGATAGCAAAACTTAAAAATATTGATGGGATATTGCAGGAATATATCCCAAGTTCAGAATTTGTTGAGGAAGTGTTTGAACAAATTATTGAAAAAATAACACCGATGGATAACACCAGATTAAGATTTACACTGTATAGTGGTCTCAGTTTTATAGAAAAAATATAAATATGTCATAGATTAAGGATGTGCGACATTTGAATATTAAAAACAGAAATATTCCTTATGGCTATAAGTTTGAAAAAGGGAAAATAATAGTTGATGATTTTGAAGCTTCGATCGCCAAAAAAGTTTTTTCAGATTATATAAGTGGTTTATCACTACTTAAGATCTCAAATATTCTGAACGATAGGAAAATTGAATATTTGCCGAATCAGGTTACTTGGAACAAAAATAAGATAAAAAGAATGATTGAAGACAAACGGTACTTAGGGACAGAAAAATACCCTCAGATTATAGAAAGTGAACTGTTTAATAGAGCAAATAAGGTCAAATTGAAACGAGATACTACGAAAAATATAAAGCGAATTAGTTACATATATAACCTCAATATACCTGTAGTTTGCTGTGAATGTAATGGTCAGATGAAAAGGGCACATCATCCTCAGCTTAAAATTACAGAAAAGTGGATCTGTATGTGTTGTGGATGTAGTGTAAGTATACTAGATGAAGATTTATTAAACGGAATAAAAGAAATACTGAATTTTTTAATGTTAGAACCATCGATTATAAGTTCTCATTCGGATACGGATAAAAGCATTGCAACTATCAAAACAGAAAACGAGATTAATAGAATATTGGAATCGATAGATTTTGATAGGAAATTAATGATAAACAAGATATTTGAACTAGCATCATTAAAATATGAAGATTTAGATTCAGGCAGTTATATATCGAATAAGATAAGAGCTGAGTTTGATAAAGAAAAACTATTAACAGATATTTCGTTACCTTTATTATCTAAAACTGTTAAAGAGATACGGCTTAATAAAGATGCGGATATTCGTCTGTTGTTGAAAAATAATCAAATTATCGGAAAGGAAGAATGTTATGGCTCAAAAAGTAGTCAGATACATTGCACCGACAATAACCGCGCAATCAGATCCCCAAAAGAAATATAAGCAGGAACGAGTAGCAGCGTATTGCCGAGTTTCAACTAAGCAGGACGAGCAGCTTAATAGTTATGAGGTACAGAAACAATATTATACGGAAAAGATCAGGAATGAACCAAAATGGTGTTTAGCCGGAATATATGCTGATAAAGGCATAACAGGAACTAGTACAAAGAACCGTGAAGCATTCAATAAAATGATTCGAGACTGCAAAAGAGGAAAGATAGACAGAATAATTACTAAGTCTATCTCAAGGTTTGCCCGAAATACTGTAGATTGTCTTAAATATGTACGTATGCTTAAAGAACTAAACATTGACATCTATTTTGAAGAACAAGGTATTCACAGCATTGATCCTGGTGCAGAATTCTATATTACAATCTATGGAAGCATAGCACAAAGTGAATCCGAAAATATAAGTGCCAATGTGAGATGGGGAAAAGATCAAAGTGCAAAAGAAGGTAAAGTAGTCTTCAAATATAAGAATTTTCTCGGATACAGAAAAGGAGAAGACGGAAAGCCTGAAATTGTTCCAGAAGAAGCGGAAACTGTTAAATTGATTTATGATGAATTTTTAAAAGGCAACAGTTTAGGAAATATAGCAAATGATTTAACATCTCGTAAAATACTTACACCCAGCAAAAAAGAAAAATGGACTAGTTCAACAATAAGATCAATCTTGTCGAATGAAAAATATATCGGGGATGCAGTAATAAATAAAACTTATGTTCTTGATTGTATTAGTAAAAAAGTTAAGTCAAACAATGGTGAGAGACCTAAGTATTATGTCGAAAACAATCACCCTGCAATCATTGATAGGAATACCTTTAACCAAGTTCAAGAAGAACTAGCAAGACGGGTAAGTATGCAAAAAGTCAAATTTGTCGGCACAAAAACGCAACAAGGTAAATATTCAAGTAAATATGCACTCACTGGATTACTTATCTGCGGTGAGTGCGGCACACCGTACAGACGTTGTACTTGGACTATGAAAGATAAAAATAAAAAAATTGTTTGGAGATGTATAAACAGACTCGATTACGGTAAAAAATACTGTAAACATTCGCCTAGTGTAGAAGAAGATGTATTGCATAATGCAATCATGTCTGCAATATTGAAAACAGCAAAAGAAAATCCCAAATTGCTAAAAAAATTAAAATCCCATATTGCTATGGGACTTAATACAGAAATAGATGACAACAGTATAGAACTCAAAATAAGAATTGCAGAAATTGACGAAGAATTTGAGAAATTAATTAACGAAACTACATCTGACAATGAAAATGACAGTAGCAGAGATCAAGTAATGGAAAAACTGCTTACTGAGAAAATTAAATTAAAGCAACAACTCGAAAAAATTGAAACATCGAAGATCAACAAACAGTTTACCGAAACAAGACTTAATGAGATATATTCAGTTATTGATCTTCTGCAGAATCATCCGCTTACATATGATGATCAGGTCGTTAGAGATGTGTTGGAGTGCATAGTAGTTGAATCTAAAGACAAGATCAAAGTCGTTTTTAAAGGCGGGTTGGAAACTATCGCAATTATGTAATAGCATAATAAATAATTAGAGTAAGAGTATAGGTCTTTAGAATAGCCTATGCTCTTTCTGTCTCTTATACACATCTCCGAGCCCACGAGACGGACTCCTATCTCGT
>URIN01000123.1 GCA_900547915.1 uncultured Clostridium sp.
CACAAGGCTATTCGTCGGCAGCGTCAGATGTGTATAAGAGACAGCATTGATTCTTTCCTTGCTTTTTGCGATAAAATTGATGAAAGTGATTTAGTTAACGCATAACTTGATTTTCTGCTTATAAAAGCATTGCGGTATATGTAATTCGTTTTCAAAAAAATACAAAATACTCTTGTTTTGAATGTTGAAATGTTGTATTATATATAGCGCACGGGCGCGTAGCTCAGTTGGGAGAGTGCTGCATTCGCATTGCAGAGGTCGAGGGTTCGACTCCCTTCGCGTCCACCATAAAAAGGCCGCACTTTTGTGCGGCCTTTTTATAATTGAATGTCTGATTGCAGAAATTTATATAGAAATAACGGATTTTAGCTGTAAAAAAAGAGCAGGTCAAACGACTCGCTCTTTTTTGGTCTGCCCGAGAGGGGTCGAACCTCCAGTCTTCTGAATCGGAATCAGATGCATTAGCCATTGTGCTACGGGCAGATATTAATTTTTGATTATTTTTTATTTTACTACCTTAAAACTATTGTTGTCAATGAAGTTTTGTGTTATAATCAAAAAAAATCAGAGAGGGAATTTTAATAATGTTTAATCTTATACCTATGCCCAGAGAAATTAATATTTCTCATGGTGTATTCGCTATGCCGAAAGATGCGGCAGTTTATTCTGAGATTGAGCTAGAACTTGTTAAAAGTGTCGGAGGCAAAGATTCGCCCGTCAGAATTTATTTGGATTCTTCTCTTGAAAGGGAAGAATACCGTTTAAAAGTAAGTGAAAACGGAGTTGAAATAAAAGCTTCTGAAAAAGCAGGCGCTTACTATGCGCTTCAGTCCGTACGTATGTTGGGCAGATTTGATGAAGGCAAAAATGAGATCCCGTTTGTAGAGATTTCAGATAAGCCCCAGTTTTCATGGCGTGGTGTTCATCTTGACGAAAGCCGCCATTTTTTCGGCGTAGAAAGTGTTAAGGCGCTTCTTGATGATATGTTCCGCCTTAAACTTAACGTCTTTCACTGGCATCTTACTGATGACCAAGGCTGGAGAATTGAAATAAAAAAATATCCGCTGCTCACTGAGATTGGCTCAAAACGAAGCTTTACACATATAGGCGGTTGGAGATGCGCAGAGCGTGACAATACCCCTTATGGTCCGTATTATTATACTCAGGAGCAAATCAAGGAGATTGTCGATTATGCTGCCGAGCGCTGTATAAATATTGTTCCGGAAATAGATGTTCCCGCTCATTTTGCTGCGGCGCTTGCTGCTTATCCTCAGCTTGCCTGCCGAAATCTCAAAAGAGAAGTTTTCGGATGCATGGGTGATATTCTGTTTAAACAAGACGGAGTTAAGGACTGGAATCGTCCCCTTTGCCTTGGAAAAAAGGAAAGCGTTCAGTTTATTTTTGACGTTTATGACGAAGTGTGCAGCCTGTTTCCTTTTGAATATTTTCATGTGGGCGGCGATGAGTGTGATGTTTCCGAATGGAAGACATGTCCCGACTGCCAGAAGGCTATGAAGGAACACGGCTTTAAAAATGAAAAAGAACTTCAAAAGAAACTAACAAACGAGCTTTGCGAATATTTGAAGAAAAAAGGCAAGCATATGATTGCCTGGAACGATGTACTTAATCAGGGCATAGAACGCCTTGACCAAAGCATGGTTATACAGCAGTGGCTTCCCGGCCAGGATAAAAATACTGTCAAGTTTGCCCAGTCCGGCGGAAAGATAATAATGAGTAATCATAAGTCTTTTTATTTTGATATGACTTACGCTCAGACGCCGCTGAGCAGCACATATAAGTTTTCACCTAAGCAGTATGGAATTACGAATGAAAACAATATCCTGGGTATAGAGGGCGAAACATGGACTGAATGGATTGATTCTTTCAGTTTTGTTCAGCTTAGAATGCATCCAAGACTTGAAGCACTTTCGGAGGTTGCATGGACTCCGGAATCTAAAAGAAATTACAAGCAGTTTGTTGAAAGATACGAAGCATATAAAAGCGTGTATAAGCCGCTCGGCATTAATTTTGCGGCTGATGAAATTGCAATGCCGAAAAATCCGTTTAAACGCGCTTTAATATATAGGAAATTCTTTTCCGGTGATCCGGAATACGAATTCCGCGAAAATAACAAATTAAAGGAGATCTGAAAATGAAAATCAGTGAGTTCCCATCCGCGGTAATCAAAGAAAACGTTGATTATACCGTTAAAGAAATCACCAATGTAATTAAGAAATACGGTCCTCGTGAATCAGGCAATGAGGCTTGCTTTGACGCCGAAAAGCACCTCAAAAAAGAACTTGATCAGTTTTGTGATGAAACACATTTTGAAGAGTATAAAATGGCGCCAAGAGCTTTTCTGCATTTTACAAAGGTAGTTGCTGTCCTTGTACTTGCGTCAATAATCGTTTCTTTCGGGCTTGTGTTCGGCCTTATGATGGAAAACTTTTTCATTGCCCATTGCATAGTAGGAGTATGTGTTGCAATCAGCCTTTTCATCACCTCAATGGAATTTCTTATGTATAAGAAATTTATGGATGGAATGTATAAAAAAGTTACAGCACATAATCTTGTAGCAACTAGAAAACCGCGCGGCGAAGTTAAAAAGAGAATAGTAATCAGCGGCCATATTGACGCTGCTTATGAATGGCGCCCCATATATCTCCTTAAAGATAAAGGTATGGGACTTTGGATGGGACTTTCTATAGGCTCCGCAGTAATATCACTTATAATTGCCGTTATAAGCGTTATTGCTAATTTTGTTGATATGGGTGCTTTCGGCGATTTTATGCTTGATTATTCGTTCTATTTCAATGTTATCACGGCTGTTTCTATGGTGCTTTTGTTCACGTTTGTAAATTTCGGCAGAATTTCTCCCGGTGCAAACGATAACCTTACAGGTACCTATGCCGCAGTGTGCGCTCTTCGTATGCTTGATATGGCAGGTGTTGAGTTCGAAAACACAGAGGTTGTAGCTATGATTAATGACGGTGAAGAAGCAGGCCTCAGAGGTGCCAAGGCTTTTGCTAAAGAGCATAAGGCAGAATATACAGATCCTAATGTTGAAACGGCTGTTCTCTGCGTTGATACACTTACCGATCTTGAATTTCTTAATGTTTATCATAAAGATATGACTTGCACTGTAAAGAACGATACAGAGTTTTCAAAACTTGTTCAGAAGTCCGCTTCTGATGCCGGTTATGATTCTGCAAAACTTGCAAATCTTTATTTCGGTTCTTCTGATGCAGCAGCATTCTCACAGGCAGGAATTAAAGCAACATGCCTTGCCGCTATGGATCCTGCACCCGCGGATTATTATCATAACCGCCGAGACAGTTATGACCGTCTTAAACCTGAAGCAATTGAAACAGGTTATAAGGTTATTCTTTCAACTATATTCAATTTTGATGCTGAATAAATAATTTGTTTTCAAGGTTTGGCCGGAAAATGGTTCAAACCTTGATTTGCTGTATGGAAACAGAACAGGGGGGAGAACAGTGAAAAAGAGAATAGCGTGGCTTGATTTCGCTCGTTCACTTGCAATTTTTAGCGTTGTTGTTGTTCATTCGCTTGAAATGGTCTATAAGCTGGAATTTAATGATATGATGAAGATTGGCGAAGTTTCTTTGATCTTTCGCGATATTGTTTTTACCTTTGGCAGAACGGGCGTGCCCATTTTCCTGGCACTCACAGGTTTTTTGCTTCTTGACCGTGACTTCTCAACAAGTGATAAGATTCTTAAGTTTTATAAAAAAAATCTGCTGCCCCTTTGGTTGACAACAGTAATATGGATTGTTATCTATTTCATTGCCGGCGTTCTGAAAGGAACTATGGAAGCTGATTTTGTAGGACTTCTTAAGGATGTGTTATTCTTAAGAACATATTTAATGGGTCATATGTGGTATATGCCTATGATAATAGGCATGTATGTTGCTTTGCCCTTCGTTTCTAACGCCATAAAAAATATCTCTTCAAAAGTCCTGGCTATTCCATACTGTATTGTTTTATTTCTTTATTTTGTGTTCAGCCTTATCAGCGTACTTGAAAATTCGTTTGGTTTTGATTTGGAACTTGAAAGGAAACTGGATACCACGTTCCTCGGCGGAACATATGGTGTATATATAATATTCGGACTTTTCTGTAAAAGAGGAGATCTTAAAAAAATAAAAACTCCCGTTGTTTGGGCAATTTCAGCTTTAGGTTTTGTCTTTACCGTGTTTATGATCTGGCTTTCGAACTCACACGGGTATGATTTCCACCTTTGGTATGATTTCCCGGGGATTTTCCTCGCTTCTATGTTCGCTTTTGAGGGCTTTTCAAGGATGAAGCTTGAAAGCAAAGCGGCAAAACTGGCTACTCCTCTTGTAACGCAGATCTCTGTTGTAAGTCTTGGTATGTACTTTATACACAAGCCTATTATAAATGATATTTCTTCTTTCATAGTCGGTCTCGGTTTTGGCAGGGGGATATCGCTTGTTATTCTTGTGGCGGCAGCATTTGTTTCAAGTTTTGTTATTGCTTTTATCATTTCCAAGATACCAGTAGTGAAAAAATTGCTTTTGTTTATAAAATAAGAGTTTAACATTTTAAATATAGGCATAAAAAAAGCACACGAATTATAATTCGTGTGCTTTTTGTTTCAGCATATCATACCCGTTTCTATCCAGCTTATAACTGAGGGGTATTCTTCTTTGTAGTTGTCCAGCTTTTCTGTGTTTGAGTCAACAAACGCAAGAAATTCGTCTCCGTCCTCAAAATCAAATGTAAAATCCTGTTCAAAATCATATGCCGCTGTAAACATCATGTCAAAAATATCGTCCGGTGAATATTCCTCCAGCATTTTATCTGCGGTTAGTTCAGTCACACGGTCAAGCGCGTTTTTCGCAGTTATATCAAAATCATCTTCATCAATTTCTATTTCTTCGTCCTTCTTGAAGTATTCAGAAATTTCTTCCTCTGTGAATCCTGCTTTTTCTGCAAAGTCAACAGCATCCTCAAATCCTGTTTCATTAACTTCGTCATAAAGCCTGTAAGTAAATTCACCCATAAGATTCTGAAGAGCAACAGCCTTGAATATACAATCTATCTCATTGCCGGGTTCGTCCGTGATAACAAATCCGTCCTCTTTAAACTGTTCCCACATAATTCCATAAAAAATAGTGTATTTAGGTGATTCGCTGAATATTGCGTCATATACATAAGAATCAATGTCCATATTAAATCTCCTCTCTGTTATCTTTTATTATTTTATAACATTGTGTTTACATTTTCAATATTGCAATGGAAAATATAATGACTGTCTCTTATACACATCTCCGAGCCCACGAGACGGACTCCTATCT
>URIN01000124.1 GCA_900547915.1 uncultured Clostridium sp.
CGTCTCGTGGGCTCGGAGATGTGTATAAGAGACAGGTTAAATCTTCACCGTCAAAAATATCTTTCTTTTTTAATCTTACAAATTCGGCACATCCATATAGTAATTGCGCTTTTTGTGGCTCATCTGCATTAGAATCAACAACTGCCTTTTTTATGTTATTAATATGGTTTATAACTGATAAAAGGTCGTTATTAATCAATGCCTCTTCAATTGTTTTTTCATTTTCTATTATAAGTTCTCGAAAATTTTTGTTGCTCATCTTATATCTCCTATAAATTATTTAACAGCCGATTAATTCCTTCTTCAGTTGTTCCATTTATTGCACCGACTAACTCATTAACTATATTGTCTCTTTGTGAATCAACTTTTTCTATTTGATCATTTTGTATTGCTTCTATTAGTTCTGTGTTATTTATGAGCCTAGATTTTTGTATTGCAATCGTTATTTCTGAACCTATTGCAATAGCAAAACGGCCTACTCCAACAAAATTAATTCTCATAACAAACTGTTTAGCAAAAATAGCAGGATTGCCACCTGATTTTGCAAGACTGATTGCTGCATCGATTGCAGCATTTGTTGCTACAAAACATCCTGTTGCAACAGTAAGCATTCTTGTAACTGTTCCGTTCATAAATGGGAAAATTCTTTTTTTATCAATTTTGTCTAAGTCTTTTATGTTTTTTATTTTATTTTCTTTAATTTCTGTGTAAGTTCTTCTTACAAGATAAAAGGTCCTTACAAACATGGCGTTAATTTCAACTGGTATTGCTTCCATTACCAGTTCTTTTCTTATTCCAAGTTCTGTTCTGTAGTCTATTTTCCTTTTTACAATATTTCCGTTTTCATTTGTTAATGAGAATTTAGAACCGTCAAATAATGAATCTATCCACTGGGCAAATTTATTTTCTACTGTTTCTCTTCCTTTGTCATCAACTTTTGTTTTTGAAAAAATAGGCAAAGCAGAAAGTGCTTTTGCAAGAGACATAAGCGGTCCCGGAATGCCTGCACCTACGCCAACAGTTGAAATATTGTGTTTTTCCACTGCTCTTAGTGTCGATGAAGAACCAGCTAAATCTGAAATTAAATGATAGTACCACACAACTGTACCAAAAAATATTTTTTCTTTTGTGTCTTTACCGATAACTCTTATTTCTTTAACTTCTTTATTGACAACCTTTGCAATTCTTGAACTTTCTTTATCTGAAAATTCAAGATTTACAACTTGAAAAGTTCCGCTTTTATTTGTTCCGTAGCATTTTTTGGTAAACTGTGTTAATAATGAAAAAAACAGTCCTACTATAGAGGGATGGTGAGCAAAATCGTAAAGATGGTGCTTTGTTGAACCACCAAAAGAGTGTTCAAGAGAATCGCTGGGAATATTAAAACGCTTTTCAAAATATGAAACCATTCCGGATAATTTATTTGCTTTGTTTTCTGCTGAAGCAACTTCTGATGTACCTTTTTCAATTGCTTTTTTCGCTGTATTTTGAACTTTTTCATTTTGAGCTAATTTACTGATTTTTTTATTTATTTCCTGTCCTCCTGATTCATTGAAAAAATCAAGTAAATCTTTACCGTCGGTATTTCCTAAAATCTTATTTAATCTTATTTCTTTTAATACGGCGTCAACAGTTGCAGTTAATATTCCGCTACTAGCAGAAACTATATAGTCTAAAGTATCTGCATTACAAGATAACTGGTCTATTTTTTCGCTGATTCGATTTAATTGCTGATATGTAAAATTATTTGAAATAGCAGGAATAACAAAATCTTCAATTTCACTTGAATCACAAGATTGAAGTTCAATTTTTATTTCGCTTTGGTCTTTACTATTTTCGTACTCATTACTAATTATTAAACTTGTAAGATTATCCAAAACAATACACCTCTCTATTTATAATCATTATAACATTATTTTGGAATGTGAAAATACTTTTTTGTATAATTCGTGACATTCAAACAAAAGCAACTATTTTTATGAATAAATTATAAAGTTTAAATAAGGTGCTGAATGTCAACCAAATGGCAACCTGTGGGGCATATAAGTTCAAAGTGGCAAGAACTGCAAATCTCAAAAATGGCTTAACGGTGGGAGAAAAGCGGTCGAGTCCTGTTAAATCAACAGGACACGATTATTTTGTTCAGGCATTCACCTCGACCAAAAAGACGGTTTTCTAAACCGTCTTTTTCTTATGCCAAAAGGCTCTAAACCCCTTAAAATCGGGGCTTAGAGCCTTTTTCGTTTTCACCTTGAGATAACTTGAGATTGCTCAAGATGGGTTGAATGCCAACCGAATGTCATCCCAACGGCATACCGTTTTTACGTAATATCTAGACTTTTTGTCGTATAAGGATAAATTCAATTTTTAAAATAATTTTATTATTGTTCTATATAAGTGTAATTTTCGATTGACGCTTTTTCTTTTAAAAATAATGAATATTCAATGATCTTTTCGGCATATTGCGCTTTTGTGCAAACATCAAGATTCTTAATCCATCCCTTTTGATTTATTCTTGAAAGTGCCATTTTAAAATCAGTTATTCCAAGTGCGATTATTTTGTTCGTTTCAGGGAAAGCGCAAATGAATTCATCAGGCGTAAAATGACAGCCCTCAACGATTATGTTTATTTTGGGATAGTCGTTTTTAAGGCAGGTTATATAATCTTTGATTATATTTAAAAACCTATCGTTATTGATTGTAGGTTTTATTGCAATTTCTTTGTCGTAAAGTTCAAAATCACCAAAATTAAACCTTATGCTTTTTGAAAATGCGTCAAGACTGATTATAGTTGAATTTTTGCCGATTTTGTTTGCAAGAGTGGTTTTGCCGGTACAGGTTGCACCCGTTATATAAATTAAATTCATAATCAATCCTTCCTGAAAATATCAAGCATGTGAATTGACAGCCCCGTCATACTTTCGTTTTCGCAAATTACATTTAAAAATTTCATATATTCTTCAAACTCTTTTTTATTAAGCCTTTCGAGTTTATTGTTGTATAGATAAGACAGCATATCTACACCTACAAAATGAAGCCTTGTAACATTGTATTTACTCATAAGCCTGTCAATATCTTCTTTTCGGTATAATTCAAAAATCAATTCAGGCTTTGATACGGCGTGGTAATTTTCGTCAATATCACCGTTGTTTAAATGATTTAAAATTTTCTTCGTGTAAAACATTTTATACATAACTGTGTCATTGTTACAGTAAGCAGAGTAAATTATTCCGCCTTTTTTTGCGACTCTTATTGCTTCGCTAATTGCCTTATGTTTGTCTTCTTCGCTATAAAGATGATACATAGGTCCGAGAAGCAAAACCATGTCAAATGTTTCATTTTCAAGAAATGAAAGATCGCATGCGTTTCCCTCAAAGATATGAATGTTGTGTTCCTTTTTTACTTTTTCTTTCATTATTTTTATGTTATGCGGAACAAGTTCAACTGCTGTAACGTCATATCCCTTGTCGGCAAGTGTAATAGAATATCTCCCTGT
Source organism: uncultured Clostridium sp. (assembly GCA_900547915.1). Lineage (GTDB taxonomy): Bacteria > Bacillota > Clostridia > Oscillospirales > Acutalibacteraceae > Eubacterium_R. Next base: position 3,497 of record URIN01000124.1, read on the forward strand.
TCCTGCGCCGATTTCAAGTATTTTTGAATTCGACTTTAAATATTTTTCTATGTATTTCATTGTTATTAGATATTCAGGAAGTCTGGTTTTTCTCTTAAGCCTTCCGTCTTCATTATATTTGTTATAATAATTCACTATGTAATTCATTGTTATGCTCCTTTTCATATTCAATAATAGTCATTCGCTTGTTTATCTTCTTTTCCGTGCCTGTTTGTTTATATCCTGATTTTTCATACAAATGGCAGTTATTTTTCTCCTCTTTAATAGTATCGAGCGACCAACGCTGTCGCCCGCTGAAAATTTGCTCTGCAAGCTGTAAAGACTTAGTTGCTATGCCTTTGTTTTGAAACTCTTTTAACACAAACAATCTGGCAAGATGAATTTCGTTTTCTTTTTTCAATATCCATAACTGACCCGCCGGCTTATCATCACAGAATATAAAATACATAAACATATTTTCGCTATAAAAATACTTTCTGAATTTCGGATATGCAAGAAATATCGGATTATACCACCAATCTCTGTATTTAAAAAATGTGTGCAAAAATCCTTTGAAGTGCATTCTGAATGCAAATTTAATTTCATTTTCTTTAATTTCAACTAATTCAACTTTCATAACATCATCTCCGGATAAAAAAATAACTGCTGACGAACTATATTTGTTCATCAGCAGTTTTGTTTAAAATATAAAGACCGATCCAACTACCTTTGAACACAACGCAAATAAGCCCAAGCATAATACTTAGGCTGCTGCGGCTGTGCAAAGCTATTAACTTTTGCAATCAGATTAGTCATAATAGTTACCTCTTTTTTGACTATAACATTATTATTCACCTTTGTCAAATGTTATTTCGAAATAGAAATATAATGTTAGGCAAATTACAGAAAGCTGCACAGATAATTGATGACGCAGCGCATTTGGGGTGTTATCCATTTATCATGATGATAAAGCATTTGAATCCAAATTTCAGGTGAAAAATTCTTGAGTTTCAGCCTTTTGAGTTTTCCGCTTTTAACATAATCATCCGTAACAAAATCAGGCAAAAAGGATATGCCCGAATTCTGACTGACAAGGTGGCAAATAAGGTCTGTATCGCCGATTTCAAGCACAGGTTCAAGAGGCAAACCGTTTCTTGCGGCATAATCTTCAAACACCTGGCGGTAGCTCATACCCTTCTCTGTCAATATCATAGGTATATCCCTGATATTTTCGATTGATACTTCTTCTTTATCAGCAATTTCATTTTCGGGTGAAACAATAAGACTGGTATTGACCTGATATTCCTTTTCTATAACATAATCTGTGTCATAAATATGCTTGTCGAGCGTGAAAACGAGGTCTACATTATTTTGCTTGGCAAGGCGGAACATCTCCTGCGTATTAGTCAAAATGATTTCGAGCCTGATATTCGGATATTGCTTGTTGAACGAACTGAAGTTGTTCCAGAAAATAAAATGGCAGAGCGAATCCGCCATAGCTATGCGAATTGTTACACCTGCATCGCTTGTGTCATTCGCCGCCTTTTTTATCTCATCAGACACCGCAATCATTTTGTGGGCAAGGCTGAGTATCTCTCTGCCCTTAGGGGTCAGCTTAATGTTGTGATTTATTCGCTCAAAAAGAGTGGTATTAAGCTCTCTTTCAAGTTCCTTTATCTGGAATGATACGGCAGATTGTGTGTATCCCAGCTTTTCCGCCGCCTTTGTAAAACTGCTTTGCTCTGCAACATAAATAAAGGTTTCAAGTTTTTTCAGATCCATTATATCACCATAAAACAATTTTATCATATTAACCTGTCTCTTATACACATCTCCGAGCCCACGAGACGGACTCCTATCT
>URIN01000125.1 GCA_900547915.1 uncultured Clostridium sp.
AGATAGGAGTCCGTCTCGTGGGCTCGGAGATGTGTATAAGAGACAGATCTTTTACCGTAAACAAAAATGACAGCGGGCAAAGGCTTGATCGGGTGCTTGTTAAAATGTTTCCCTCTCTTCCCCGCTCGCTTATGTATAAAGAAATACGCAAAAAGAATATCAAAATAAATAAAAAAAGATGTGACGCGTCATACACACTTTGCGAGGGAGACGTTGTTGAACTCTATCTCAAAGATGATGTACTGCAAGAAAAAAAGACATATTACGATTTTATGCGTGCGCCGAAAGAACTCGATATTGTTTATGAGGATGAAAATTTAATTCTCATCAACAAAAAAGCGGGTATTCTTTGCCACCCGGACGGCAGAGAATATGTAAACACGCTTATATCTTCCGTTAAAAGACGTCTTTATGAAAACGGTGAATGGAACCCTAAAGACGAATCTTTTACCCCTGCTCTTGCCAACAGGCTTGACAGAAACACAAGCGGAATAATAATAGCCGCTAAAAACGCTGCGGCACTGAAAGAACTTAACGCCGCAATCAAAAGCAGAGATATAGAAAAGCACTATCTTGCCGCCGTGCATGGAGAATTTAAAGTTAAAAGCGCAACACTTGAAGCATACATAACTAAAGACGAAAAGAAAAACACTGTTAAAGTTTATGACCGTGAAACGGATAACTCTAAAAAAATAATTACTAAATACACAGTTCTGGACTGCTATGAAGATAAATCACTTATTGACATTGATCTGATTACGGGAAGAACACACCAAATAAGAGCACATATGGCTCATATCGGTCATCCGCTGATTGATGACGGAAAGTACGGCAAAGAGACAGGACGTTTTCGTCAGGCGCTTTGCAGTTACAAGCTGATATTTAAGAATGGTTTTAATCTGCTTAGCTATCTTGAGGGGCGTGAGTTTACTCTTGACAGCTGTGAGATATACAAAAAATTCAAGGAGAGAAAATACTGATGAAAGATAAAAAAATACAAATAATATCACCCGCTGTTGCAATCATCGTTGCTATACTTGATCTGGCGGTTCTTGGATACGGTATATTTGCCGTTGTAAAGCTTGTTGAAGAGATAAGTTCCCTAAGCATTATCTTTGCTGTTCTGGAAGTATTTGCTTTGGTAATAGCTTTTCTTATTTCAAAAGAAGTTCTTTCAAATGGAGTTATTTTCAGAGATGACGAAGCCGAGTTTACAGGCGTTGATGACAACAATATAATTACATATGATGATGTGCAAGAAATTGAAGCATACAAAGATACGGCGGCAAGTCTTACAAAGAATTTCGATATGCGCCACGCTCTTATTATGTTCACAATGAAAGACAAAAAGGTAAACACCATTGACTTGGGTCTGATGCCGAACAGCACAATTAACAAGATACTTGATGAGTTCAGAAAGCGTACTAACGCCGAAAGCATTAATTTCAACCAGGTTAAAAAGGCTGAAATATTCGGCATACGTAAAAAAGAAGATGAAAAAGAAACGAGCGAAGAAGCAGAAAACGAAGACAGCGAAAATAATATCTGAATATAGCAAAAAGGCATCCGCATAATTGCGGATGCCTTTATTATTTTATTCTCTATTCAAAATTAAAAGACAATTGCGCGTCTTTAAACTCTAACGCAACCGGGTAAAAATCATTATCAGTCTCAAGAGCAAATGAGCCTAGCGATGTCTCTCCCTGTGCCAAAAATCCATTTTTAACTGTACTTATTTCAGATTCTGGCATTTTGTTTACATACTCAAAAGCCTCATAAAGAGCAACAGCGGGATTTGAAGAATCGAAATTACTATTAGTCTGAGAAAGACTAATATCATCATAAGTGATTCCCACCGTTCTTCCGTCATAGGTAATCACGAGACCTGCCGCTAAAGTTGACTGCGCGGAAAGAGTTACACTCTTGCCGTTATAAACCACAGTACAATCATAATTAAAATTCCTGAAAGCAACACTTGCGTTTTCAGAAAAATTTTTTATTACTTTCTCGCTCTGCTGTGCAGAACAGCCGCAGAGCATAAACGCAAGCGCAACAGCCAAGGCAAATAATTTTTTCAAGCAATCATTCCGTTATTCAAATTCGCCCATTAGTGCTCCGCAGAGTTCAAGCATATCTTCAACGGTCATACCGCGCGTGCTTATTTCATCAGCAGTAATATCACCGCACAAACCATGAATATAGACGGCGCATTTTGCCGCGGAATAACAATCCATTCCCTGGGAAATAAACGAGCCTATCATACCTGTCAGCATATCACCGGTGCCGCCCATTGCCATACCGGGATTACCCGTGGTATTGACAAATACAGAAACGCCGTTTGTTACAACGGTATTTGCGCCCTTGAGAACAATAACACATGAATTCTCGGCAGCAAAGTTTTTGGCAATATCTATTCTGTTTGACTCAACTTCGGCAACACTTGAATCAACAAGCCTTGCCATCTCACCGGGATGAGGGGTAAGAACGAGCGGAGCATGAGCATTCTTTAATACATCTATATTCGCAAGAACGCTGTTTATGCCGTCCGCATCAAGAACAATAGGAACTTCGCTTTCACGAATAACCTGATTTACGATTACCTGAGTGTCATCATTTTTTCCTATACCGCATCCAATAGCTACACAATCTGCCCAATCAAGTTCTGCGCTTATCTTGTTAAGAGCGCCCATTGAAAATGTCTTATCCTCATTTTCGCTCATAGGAGCAAAAATGGGCTGAATAAGATGAGAAGTCATAACCGGGTAGATAGACTTCGGAAAAGCGCATTTCAAAAGTCCCACGCCTGTTTTGAGCGCAGCTTTGGCACAGATAACGGCGGCCCCCGGCATAAGGTAACTGCCGCAGATATTCAACTGATGTCCGTTCTGCCCTTTGTTAGAATTCTTGTTTCTTTTATGAAAACAACTTTTCACAAACTGCTTTGTGATAGTCATTGGGCAGTCAAAATCATAACAATCATCGGGAATTCCGATATTCACAACTACCGTTTTGCCGCAGTAATTATTTGCCGGCGGAAGAATATGGCAGTATTTTAGGGTTGATATGGCAATAGTAAGATCTGCCTTCACTGCTTTAAAAACTGTTCCCTCAGAAGCATTCGTGCCGCTCGGAGTATCAACTGATACAACGACTGCGCCTGCGCTGTTTACAGCGTCAAACACCTTAGAAAACGGCTCTCTCGGCTCACCGTGAAAGCCTATGCCGAAAATGCAGTCAACGATGAGCACATCACTCAATACAGCCTCTTCAAAAGGTACGGCGGCAACGCCTGCCTTTTCAGCCTCTTCAAGATACATAACAGGCTCAGGCAAGCTGGGAAATTTATCTGCGATAACAATTTCAGGCTCGGCACCATACTGCTTTAATTTTTCAGCAATTACAAAGCCGTCTCCTGCGTTTTTGCCGTTTCCGCATACAACAGAAACTTTTTTTGCACGAATCTCCTCGCCAAAATATTCAATAATCTTATCAAAGCATTTTTTACCGGCTCGTTTCATAAGCTGAGCTTCTGTAAAATACCTTTCAAAAGCGTTGCTTTCTGCTCTCTTTATCTGTTCAGCTGTTAATATTCTCATATCTGCTCCCAAATAATGACAACGGCAAACGCATAATCGCCGTCATGACTTATCGAAACATCGCAGTTTTTTTCGCCTGAGATATACGGTTTGCCTTTCTCGTCATATAAAATCTCAACAGTGTTAAGCCGCCTTGTTATTCCCGTTCCAAGTGCTTTGAAATATGCCTCTTTGGCGGCATAAACACCTGCAAAGCTCTGTGCTTTTTTGCAGTGTTCCCTTTCTTTTTCAGTAAAAACACCACTTAGAAAGCTTTCGCTTTTTATGCTTTTTTCTATACGGGAAATCAGGACTATATCATTTCCTACTTTTATCATTTAATCACCAATAGGGGTAACAACAAATGAATTTGAATAAGAGCTTACAAAGAGCTTTTTATGGCCTTTGGTAGGCAGAGGACCACAGGCATTTGAACCTGCACCAAGCATATATCCGTCAACCTGCACATTAGTAGTGTTATAATCAAGCAGGTCTTCTGTATGCGTTGCCTTTGCGCTCTGTTCTGCATTATAGTGATTTGCATTGAAAACGAAAGGCTTTTTGCTTTCAAGCCTTATTCCTGTGCCGCTGCCATCCGTTATCTGCGCATAGAAAGTATTATATCTCATACCGCTTTCCTGAGGTTTAATATACTTAACGTGCATATCCGACACATCAGTTGTAATGCGGCGGATAACTGAGTGTTCATGAAAATCAGAAAGCGTTTCGGCATCGTAACCAAAATATGTAATATTTTCAAAATCGTGCGGCATTTCAACAAGCATACCAAGACGCGGCACAAATTTGAAAAGAAGATGCTTATAGCTGTATTCAACGGCAATTCTGCCTATTGAATTAATTGTATATTTGACTTTGAAAAGACCGGCGTTTACATAAGCGCTTGTTTTAAGTCTATATGCTGCATTAATAACAACAGTATTACCAACTTTTTCATAAGAGCATTTTTTACTTGCCCATGAAACGTGATCAAGGCCCTCTTTATTCCACATAAGCTTGATATTTTTATCGTTATCAAGAGGCGCACGATAAAGACTGGGCACAAATCCACGGCAGTTACCAAGCGGTATTTGGTTTAAGAGCTCTTTTGAATTGTATATATAACTCTCCATTTCGCCTGTTTTTAGATTAAAGCGCAGCGAGCCGTTTTTGAACGAAACTATTACTCGGCCCTCACTATCCTCAACTCTTAGGCATCCGTTATCGTTTTCGGCAGTAACGGTATTAACATCAGCAGCGTTATATTTTGTTTGAACAACTATCTGCTCACGGGCTATCTCATTTTCTCCGTCGTAATATTCAAACACTACCGAAGTGTGACCTTTTTCGGTGAGGGAAATGGTTTTTCTTTCTGACTTTTGAGGCTCGATATAAATATCGAAAGAACCGGAAGCTGTTTCCTCCCCATCGCTCAGTACCGAATATTTAACAGTATATTTTGCGGACTTAAAATACATATGATTGAAGAATTCAAACTCGCCGCCTATCTTCTTTTCGGCTCTGACAGGACGGTAACACATCTTCATCTGTACAGCACCCGGGTGAGGAGTTCTGTCAGGGAAGAAAAGACCGTCTACGCAGAAATTGCCGTCATGCTTCCACTCGCCGAAATCGCCGCCATATGTATATTCATACGGCCCGTTTTCATTATAAACAGCATGGTCGGCAAACTCCCATATCTGTCTCTTATACACATCTCCGAGCCCACGAGACGGACTC
>URIN01000126.1 GCA_900547915.1 uncultured Clostridium sp.
GAGATAGGAGTCCGTCTCGTGGGCTCGGAGATGTGTATAAGAGACAGGAAATAAATGTATATGTCTTGTTACAACAATATTTTTATATCAACAAATGTATAATTGTGAATATAAACCTGAGGTGATGGAGTGAAAGAAAATATTGCCCATAATTCCGAAAATTATGTTTTTTGTTTAGAAAAGCAAAATAAGGATGGCTTTTGTTTTGAAGCGAAGGCGCGCAATCTCTGCTCTGGAAAATTTTATGATGTCCGTTTTAACGGAAGAAAAAAATATCTGTTTTTCATTTTCAGCAACAGGTTGTGGAAAGTATATTTTATGAACAGTAATTCCGCATATTACCCATCTGTGTTTAAAGACGTTAATGATTTTATAAGTCTTGAAAACGATATTATGAAAGGTACGGTAAAGCCAAAATTATTTCTTAGCGGTTCAAAATTAAAAAGATACCGTTCAAATGGCGGCGAAAAAATAGAACTGCCCAAATTTCCGTTTTTTTATCTCCCTGAACTGAGTTTGCTTGATTATGATACGCAGAAAAAGCGATATAATTATTCTGATGCACCTAAATATCTTATAACCGCTCGAAAATCAAAATATGTAAAACCTGGTTCAGCTAATAGTCTTTATGTTTTCGGTTGTAACAGTGATGTGCTTTATGAAAATATCACTCAGGGCAGATCAATTTGTGTTACACATACATACGAGAATGAAAGAGCAGTAGCTGTAAACAAATGTAAAAACAGTTACGGCATTATTCCGTTTCAGCATTGCCTTAGAACTCTGTAACGAATACTTTCCGCATGACTTGCATAAATCAGAATGTGCTGATATAATAATTTCTTGAGGTGATTGTTTTGAAACAGATCAATATACGTGAATTGAATGAAAATGCCGTAAAGCTTATAAGTGATGATTGGGCGCTCCTCACCGCGGCTGATGACAGCAAAAATTCCTGCAACCCGATGACAGTTTCATGGGGCGGAATTGGTGAACTCTGGGGAAAAGATACGGCTACGGTATATGTCAGGGAAAGCAGATACACCAAGACCCTTATGGATAATGAAGATTATTTTTCACTCTGCTTTTTTGATAAGGAATATAAAAGTGCACTTAGTTTCTGCGGCTCACACAGCGGCAGGGATTGCGATAAGGTAAAGGAAACAGGTTTGACACCTGTTTATGACGAAAAAGCACCTTATTTCAAAGAAGCTAAAATAGTGCTTATCTGCAAAAAGAGAGCTTGTCTTTATATGGACGAAAAAAGCTTTATTGATGAAGAGATAATGCCCAAGTGGTATGCAGATAAAGATATGCACTATATATATTTCGCTGAGATAGAAAAAGTGTTGATTTCAGAATAGTTTTAGTATATAATATATATGCAGCTCAGAGCGGTTGCATTTTCAGCGTAGCGTATGGGCCCTGTGCGACGGGATGCTACGAACCTTGTCAGGCGGGGAACCGAGCAGCAATAAGTGGATTATTCTGTGCGCCGCAGACAAGTCTGTACGTTACGCTGAGAATGCAACCGTGTTTTTTGTATAACCGAAAGGAGGGTGTTATATGTATCAGGCTTTGTACAGAAAATACAGGCCGAAGGTCTTTTCTGATGTTTGCGGGCAGGAGCATATAACTTCGACCCTGCTTAATGAAATAAGAGACGGCCGTGTTTCTCACGCTTATCTTTTTACGGGCTCAAGGGGAACAGGCAAAACTACCTGTGCAAAGATACTTGCAAAGGCGGTTAACTGTGAAAACAGCAACAACGGAGAGCCGTGTAATGAATGTGAGATGTGTCGCGGACTTGATGACGGCACAATTTATGATGTTGTTGAAATAGACGCCGCTTCAAATAACGGCGTAGATAATATACGTGAACTGCGTGAGGAGGCAAATTATACTCCCTCAAGGGGCAAATACCGCGTTTATATCATAGACGAGGTTCATATGCTCTCTCAGGGTGCGTTTAATGCTCTTCTGAAAACACTTGAAGAGCCGCCTGCTCATGTAATATTTATACTTGCAACTACTGAAGTACACAAACTTCCTGCCACCATTCTTTCTCGCTGTCAGCGCTTTGATTTTAAGCGTATCCAGCCTGAAACTATGGCAAAGCGGCTTGAAGAGGTAGCTTCAATGGAAAATATCAGCCTTACCCCCGAAGCGGCAATACTTATTTCAAGAATAGCGGACGGCGGTATGAGAGACGCGCTTTCAATACTCGACCAGTGCGCAGGAAGAAATGAAGAAATAAACGAAGATCTTGTTTCACGCGTTGCGGGTATTGCTGGCCGTGAGGCGCTCTATGAACTGTCTGAATCTATTGCGGATAAAGACAGCGGAAAGGCACTTTCGATTATAGCTGACCTTCATCAGAACAGCTATGATATGGAACGTCTCTGTGTTGAAATGATAAATCATTTTAGGAATTTCCTTATAGTGAAAACAGTTAATGACAGCAGAGAACTTATTATATGTACTGATGATGAATACAGCCGAATTAAACAGAATTCAGGCAGATTTTCTCTTCCTGGAGTTATCCATGCTCTTGACCTTTTCCAGGATACACTTGTAAAGATAAAGGGCGGCGCAAATTCAAGAATTGAAATGGAAATGAGCTTCATCAAGCTTTGCGAACCGAAACTTGACGAATCCGCAGATTCCGTTCTTGAAAGAATAGCTGAGCTTGAAAATGCCGTTAAGAACCGCAGTTTTGCACCTGTGAGTGCCCCTGTAAGTCAGGCATCCCAGAAACCTGTGCAAAAAACTGCGGAAACCATACCGCAAGACACAGAGAAAATCCAGCAGTCTGTCAATGTTAATAAAGCGGCTGAAACAAATACATCAGTAAATGAAAATACCGCAAAAGAACCTGAGCAGTATATTCCGCAGCAGGAATCGCAGGTTTCGCAGCAGGATGTTCAGCCACAGCCGCAGGCGCAGGGTACTTTCTCGCCCGAGCAGAAAGAATTTTCACAGTGGGCAGACTTTATGGAGGAGATATATAAAAAGGATATCGCTCTTTACGGTGTGCTCAACGGCTCTGCAGGATATACGCGCGGCGAATATTTTCTCATTGAAAGCAAGAATAACGCTCTCAGAGATTTTATAAAGATACCCACACATTCAAAGGCTATTAAAAACGCGCTTTACAGTATTACGGGAAATCACTATAAACTCGGTCTCTTCAAACGTAAAACAGAGGAGAGCAAAAAGCGTGACCCGCTTGAGGATCTTATCCTGAAAGCGCAGGGAAATACCGATATTGATATTAATTAAGATTTAGATAAATTAAGGAGAAAGTTATGAAAGCAAGACTTCCAAAAGGAATGGGCGGCGGCCCGCAGAATATGCAGGCAATGCTCAAGCAGGCTCAGCAGATGCAGGAAAATATCGAAAAGAAAAAGGCAGAGCTTGAAGAAAAAGATTACGTTGTTTCATCGGGCGGCGGAATGGTAGAGGTTACCGTTACCGGTAAGCACGAGATAAAGGCTATCGGCATCAATCCTGAGGTCGTAGATCCCGAGGATGTTGAAATGCTTGAGGATATGCTCATGGCGGCTCTTAATGAAGCTATGCGCAAAATAGATGAGGACGAGGAAAGAGAACTCTCTGCCGTAACAGGCGGTCTCAATATCCCCGGTCTTTAATAACAGGTGTAATTATGGCGTATAATTTGGCGCCTTTGCAAAATCTTATAGATCAGTTTGAGCGTATGCCGGGTATCGGGCTTAAAACGGCTCAGAGAATGGCGTTTTATGTGCTCGGGCTTTCAAAGGATGAGGCGAATGAGTTTGCAAAGGCAATTACTGATGCTCATACAAAAATAAGGCAGTGCAAAATCTGCTGTGATCTTGCGGATGATGAGCTTTGCCCTATATGCAAGAGCGAAACAAGGGATAAAAGCGTTATATGTGTTGTGGAAGACCCCCGTGATGTTGCTGCAATAGAGCGCACGCACGAGTATAACGGCACTTATCACGTGCTTCACGGCGCTATATCGCCTATGGATAATATAGGCCCTGATCAGATAAGAATTAAAGAACTTCTTGCCCGTTTGAATGACGGTACGGTTGATGAAGTTATTATGGCTACAAATCCCACGGTTGAGGGAGAGGCTACGGCTATGTATATTAGCCGTCTTCTTAAGCCTATGGGTATCACCGTATCAAGGCTTGCTTACGGTGTGCCGGTGGGCGCAGACCTTGAGTATGCGGACGAGGTAACTCTTTCACGTGCTTTGGAGGGCAGAAGCGTTATCTGATATGAATTAGAACGAAAGGAGTGATGGGCTGTGAACGCAAAAAAAGACGATGTTCAGGTTGTGGCAAGAAACAAAAAAGCCTATCACGACTATTTTGTTCTTGACACTTATGAAGCAGGAATTGAGCTTTACGGCACGGAGATAAAATCTATCCGTCAGGGCAGAGTAAATCTTAAAGATTCATACTGCGGCGTTGATGACGGTGAAATGTTTGCCCTTGGTATGCATATTTCACCATACGAACAGGGCAATATATTTAATAGGGATCCTATGCGCAGAAAGCGGCTTTTGCTTCATAAAAAGGAGATATTAAAGCTTTTTCAGCAAAGTCAGCAGCAAGGTCTCAGTATCGTGCCTCTTGAGCTTTATATTAAAAACGGCAGGGCAAAGCTCCAGATAGGACTGTGCAAAGGTAAAAAACTTCACGATAAACGTGAAACAGCTGCTAAAAAAGACGCTCAGCGTGATATTGAACGCGCAATGAAAGAGCGCAGATAATATGGGGATGAAAGGATTTCGACTGGGGCAAGGAGTCTTGGTAAGCATGCAGAGGAGCTGCACCGCTTTAAAAGCAGCAACCTAAAATTAACTGACAACAATAGATCAGTAGCTTTGGCTGCGTAATTGCAGCCTTCGTCCGTCCGTTGAGTGCCGCGGCTTCGGAACGGGCGTCGTGTAGCGGCGAACATGAACGGGGGAGAGGCTCGGCTCCCGTCAGGTATCAGAGCCTACCGACGCAATAAGGCTGTCTGTTGCCGTATTGCCGGGGGAATCCTAAATAATAGACTAAGCATGTAGAAAGCCTTGATAAGAGGTTTCAGGACGCGGTTTCGATTACCGCCATCTCCACCATTACAAAAAGATCAGAAACAGTTATTTGTAATAACGAGTTTCTGATCTTTTTGTTTTTTATTTAACTATATTTAATAAGAAATGGTTTTATATGAATTTATCTAAAAAGTTATATTAGTTTGTTTATTAAATAAGATAGCTGGTATAGAAACTGTCTCTTATACACATCTCCGAGCCCACGAGACGGACT
>URIN01000127.1 GCA_900547915.1 uncultured Clostridium sp.
GGGCTCGGAGATGTGTATAAGAGACAGTATAATACTAATGTATTTAGAGAAACGTGGAATAAAAAGATTTAATAGTCTTCCTCCGTCCAGAGGGAATACAGGGAGCAGATTAAGTACTGCTAAAAAAAGATTTATATCATCATTAAAAATCAGATACAAAATAAGATTAATTACAGGTCCGGCAGTAATAACAATAGCCTCTCTGGCTATAGAAAGATTGCAATTATATTTAAGCGCAATGCCAAAAAAGGAAATATTCAAGCAATCCGGTTTACCTCCCACTGCCAGCAACGCACACAAATGTCCTGCTTCATGCAGAACACAAAATAAAATAAGTAGTCCTGTATTTTTGTATCCTAAAACAAGGCTCAGACACAGAATGAAAATAAAAGAAAATTCAATTCTGAATTTAAAGTCTTTAATAAAAAATTCCAAAATATCACCGTAAAATCTTACGGCAAAATACACTTATTTATTCTTATCAAGGTAAGATTGTAAAATAACAACTGCAGAAACGGCGTCTACTGTTTTCTTACGCTTTTGACCTCTCACATTATTGTCACTAAGATATCCATGAGCTATGACAGTTGTGAGACGTTCATCTTCATATTCAACGGTTATACCGGTTTTTTCCTCGAGCATCCGCCCAAGTTCCCTACACTCATCGCAACGATAGCCGCGAGAGCCATCCATATTTATAGGAAGACCTACAATTATTTTTTCAGCCTTTTTCTCCTTGGCAAACTCTGCAAGTTTTTTAACAAGTTTGGGCTTATATTTTTCGTTAACTACACAGAACGGCGAAGCTAGGATCTCATTAATATCACTAAAAGCAACGCCCGTTCGCGCATCGCCATAATCAACAGACATTATGACCATATATAATCTCCTTAGTATGATAAACAAGTGAAGGCATTTTTTTGTAAGTCTGTCTTTTGCCACTTTGTTAAATAATTATAACGGCATCATAAATGACACCGCTATAATTGAACACTCTATTCTTCGGCAGTATTAGAAGTCTCATCCTCTTTTTTAGCAGCTGTAGTATCTTCTGTTTCTGAAGAATTACTTTTATCTGAAGAAGAACTGCTTGAGCTGCTTGAACTGCTGCGACTTCTAGTTGAATAACCCGGCAAATTATTTACATCATACCAACCGGTATTACCGCTTGAATAATTTGTTAACAATCCGTTCGAAGAATCGTAAGACTTCTGAACAATACCGTCATACTCAGGAAATTCAGTTACATTCTTGCCTTTAACGTCATAAATTTCATTCATAACTGTTTCCCAAATAGTTCCCGCTGGGTTTGATGAAAGTCTGTAAACAATTTCTTTTGGCATATCGTAGCCATACCAAACAGCGGCTACATATTCAGGAGTTCCGCCTACAAACCAACGGTCTTTAGAATCTGTTGTGGTACCTGTTTTACCAAAGCATTCAACACCAGAAATTTTATATGAACGACCTGTGCCTGAAGTCATAACCGTCTGAAGGATCTTATTCATAAGCCAGCCAGTACTTTCAGTGAGAGCCTGCTCTTTGCTGGAATCAGCATCAGTTTCAATAAGGACGTTGCCCTGACTGTCTTCAATCTTATAGTAACAGTAAGGCTTATAATACGAGCCGCCATTTCCGAAAGCTGCATACGCTGCTGTCATTTCAAGCACAGACACACCTTCAGTAAGAGAACCGGTTGCAAGCGGAGCGTAGTCACAGTCAGCCGCACCAAGTGAAGAAATGTGGAAGCGGTTTGTGATATAGTCGTAAGCATAATCAACTCCGATTAAATCAAGCGTTCTTGCTGAAATTGTATTCATTGAATTTGCAATGCCTCGCTGAATTGTTGTTTTAGCTCCGGAATATCCGCCGCCTTCATTGGTGGGCCACATTTTTCCGTTAACTTCTTTCAAAGGCTTATCGTCTATAAGTGTAGACCAATAGATATCAACGCTGTCATCATTAAGACTTTTTTCGAATGCAGGTCCGTAAACAGACAAAGGCTTTATAGAAGAACCCGGCTGCCTGTAAGACTGAAACGCACGGTTAAGTTCTAGAGTACCTGAATATTCACCCGTACCTCCAACAAGTCCTAAAACTCTGCCTTCATAATCCATTACAACCATTGCACCCTGAACAGTTTCATCAGGCATTCGTTTGTAATTTTCGTATACATCCTCAAGGGCATTTTGGACATCAAAATCTACAGCCGTATAAATTTTTAGACCGCCGCCGTAAAGAAGAGATTTAGCTTTTCTTTCGGTGTAACCCATTTTTTGAAGGTCATCAAGAACAGTCTTTATAACGTAATCGACATAGTAAGAATCGATTTTGTTCTCATTTGAACCGCTTTCAGATTCTGAAACCTGACTTCCCTGATAGTTCTCGCTGTTTGTAAATACCATTTCGTATGCAACAGCTTCATCATATTCTTCCTGTGTAATAAAGCCTTGCTTAAGCATTGCTTCAAGAATTCTAAGCTGTCTTTGTCTGTTGTTTTCAGGTTTTCTAAGCGGATCATATTTACCTGGGTACTGAGTGATGGCTGCTATACTTGCACATTCAGCGATATTAAGATCGGAAACATCTTTTCCAAAGTAAGTTTCAGCCGCTGTTTTTACACCATAACATCCCTCAGAGAGATAAATTGTATTCAAATAAGCTTCAATAATTTCATCCTTAGAATAATTTCTTTCAAGGTTTAGTGCGGAAAGAATTTCGTTAAACTTACGAACGATTGTAACGTCCTTTTGGTCTGTTAAATTCTTAATTAACTGCTGTGTAATTGTTGACCCGCCCTGACCGCTGTTAGAAGGCTTGACAATGACGCCTATAGTACGTATCCAGTCAACACCATGATGTTTCATAAAGCGCTGGTCTTCTATAGCAATAAACGCATCTTTCATATGCGGGCTCATATCGTCAAGATCAACCCAAATACGGTTTTCTTCGCCATGAAGCCTTGTAAGCTCTACCTCTTTACCTTCACTATCGTAGCCGTAAATAAAAGAGGTTTGGTTTTGAGAATACTTTTCCTCAGTAAGATTGAATACAGGGTCTCCGTGAACAAAGCTATAACCATAAATGGAAATAACGGAAAAGCAAACAATAAATACAACCGCTATAACGAGAACAAAGCCTAAAAGGATTCTTAAAGGCAGAGAAGCCGGAGCCTTACTCTTATTATTTTTAGACTTTTTAGGACTGTTTTTCTTCGGCGGAGCATTCTTTGCTCTTGTTCTTTTAACATGCTGTTTTGAGGTGTTTTCACTTTCAATATAAGCCGCAGGTTTTTTGCTGGGCTGTGATTCCTGCATTTTCTTATCTTCATCAAAGACCTTAGCGGAATTATTCATGAAAGATTCAAGCAAATCATCATACTTACCTGCCAATGCTATAACCTCCTTACAGTAAAAATACAGTTTCCTATTTTATCCATTTAAACATTATACTATATTTTTATTATTAAATAAAGAACTTTTTTGTTAATATTTTTTTGCTTTATTTTTACTCATTTCTGTAATTCTTTTTGAAGTACTGATACCGTCATATATACGTTTAACACGAACAAAACCCCAAAATTTTTTCTGGCATTTTTTACAGACAAAAACGGTTTTAAAAGAATTATTGACAAGCTGAACATCACTTATTCTTTTTAAGTCATCACCGCAGTTAGGGCAAGAAAATTGTTCTTTATAAAAATTGTATTCTTTAGATACAGGATTTGTAATAATGTATGGTTTGAACGCTAAGCGGCCAAAGAAATCATCGCCGCATCTCTCAGTCATATTCTCTGCCCTGCCTTTATCATAAACTTTTCTAAAACAGGTTGCAGCAACATAACAATCTTCAAGCGCTCTGTGAAGATTTTCCTCTTCAATATTTATTTCAAATCTTTCAGCACAGTGAGTAAGACTAATTTGTTCTTTGCAGTCTTCGATAAAAGATTGACAGTACTTCTGGCAATCCATATATTTTTTCATGAATAAAACGTTAGTTATGCCGAAAAATCTCTTGTAGTTAGAAACAAGAACGTAAAGATCACTGTTTGACCAGCTCATAAAGACGGCATCCGTGCCTGCCCAATCAGAGAAATTTTGCATGGCTTTTTCGAAAGGAATACCGTTTTGAATAACTTCTTCCTTAGTTATGCTGGTCAGATCAACAAATCTTTTTGAAAGTTTTTTTGAAAGCTTTGGCTTAATAAGCTGAGTAAAAGTATCGGTAATATTTAGATTTTCATCAAGACGAACGGCGCCGATTTCGATTATTTCGTTGACACCTTTCTTATCCTTATAATCGTAAGCATTATTCCATTCAAGGTCAAAAATTACATAATCCATCAGTTCACCAAAAAAAATAACCCTGCGAAGCGCAAGGTTATTAATAAAGTCAAATTATCAGCCAATAAACAGGAAAATCAGGAATGCGGCAAGCACAAGAACGAAAAATGCCACAATGAGCCATTTAGTGATTTTTTCAAGTTTACCTTCAATTGTGCGCCCTTTTGCTTTGCCGAGGAAAGTATCAGCACCGCCGGCAATAGCACCTGAAAGGTTCTGTGAACGACCTTCCTGTAAAAGAACTACTGCAATAATTATTATGGAAACGAGTATAAGAATCACACCGAAAACATAATGATACCAAAGCATGAAATAATCCTCCGTAGATATTTAATACTAATGGATTATATCACATACTTTTATTTATTGCAAGTATTTTTTTGCCATTAATTGACTTGAATTAAATTTGCGTTTAAAACAATACTATTTATGACGGTAGAAATTTCGCGTTTGCTTTTACCGTCTGCCGCTTGAAAAAGCGGTATTTACATAAATTCCGGTTAAAAAGTTAGTTGCTCACCTACATCGGAAGCACTGAGTAATGCACCGGCAGCTGGCAGATTTTTAGGTCTGAAGCGCCATTCCTTTTCAAATTCACCAGGTTTATACAGATGAAGCGATATAACTTTATCGCTTTTTTTCTTTAACGTCATTGCCTGAACGCCCTGGGTGTTTTTGGTTGTTTTAGGCATTACTACAGCGGTGTTGAGCAAAAGATTTCTGCCGCTTTGAGAAGTGATAACAATATCTTTATCTTCTTCAAGATAAATCGCTGCGGCCAACGGTGATTTATCTGAAAACGCATTTATAAGTTTTTTGCGGTTTGTTTTAGTCCTGTCTCTTATACACATCTCCGAGC
>URIN01000128.1 GCA_900547915.1 uncultured Clostridium sp.
TCGTGGGCTCGGAGATGTGTATAAGAGACAGATAACGTATTATTTCCGGAGGCGGTTTGATGAAAAAAATTCTGATAGAAGTTAAGGGAACTCAGCAATACGGCAGAGATACCGATGTTACTGAACTTACCACTTTCGGAACCATCAGGGATGACGGGATTGCTTACATCATCAGATATACGGAAGAACTGGAAGAGCCCGAAGAGAGTGTAACTGTAACAGTTAGAGTTAACAAAGACGAAAGCGCTGTACAGATGACACGTTCAGGCAGGGCACACGCCAGTTTGCTGATAGAAAAATCAAAACGCCACCTGTGCAATTACGGCACAGAATTCGGTGACCTGCTGATGGGCGTTTACGGGCATGATATTGAGGCAGATATGGAAAACGGTGTTTTCAAGTTTGAGTATGATATTGATTTCAACGGTTCCGTAGCATCCCGTAATAAAGTGCGTCTGAGTTTTTCAGATGCCGCCAATTAAACCAGAATATTATAATTATTTTCGGAGTAAGAAAAAATGTCAATATTAGTTAAAGAAACACAAAAGGAATTAAGAACAAGAATAATTGACGCTCTCGGCAGAGCTGTTGCAAACGGAGAACTGCCGGCAGAGCCTATTCCCGATTTCATAATTGAAAAACCCGCAAACAGCAAAAACGGAGACTTTTCCGCAAATGTTGCGCTTGCAGGAGCAAAAGCATTCAAATGCGCACCAAGAAAAATTGCCGAAAGCGTTGTCAGCAATCTTGACCTTGACGGAACTCTTTTTGACAGATGTGAGATCGCAGGACCGGGATTTCTGAACTTTTACCTTTCACAGCGTTATTACAGTGAGATAGTAAAAGATGTGCTTGCAAAGGGCGAGGATTACGGAAAATCCGATTTCGGCGGCGGAAAAAGCGTACTTGTTGAATTTGTTTCCGCAAACCCAACGGGACCCATGCACATAGGAAACGCAAGAGGCGGCGCAATAGGCGACTGCCTTGCCGCTGTGCTTGAATGGGCAGGATATAAAGTAAACCGTGAATTCTATGTAAATGATGCGGGCAACCAGATTGAAAAGTTCGCAACCTCTCTTGAAGTGCGTTATCTTCAGCTTTATAAAGACGGCATAGAACTGCCCGAGGACGCATACAAGGGAGCTGATATTATTGAGCACGCAAAGAATTTTGCGGCAGAATACGGCGACAAGTATGTTGAGGCAGACTCAAAGGAAAGGCGTGACGCGCTTGTAGCTTATGCACTGCCTAAAAACATTGACGGCCTTGAAAAAGACCTGCTTGAATACCGCATTAAATATGACAAATGGTTCAGAGAAAGCACTCTGCACGCAGACGGCTCCGTAAACAGAATTATTGAGAAGTTTAAGGAACTGGGCGTAACTTATGAGCAGGACGGTGCTCTCTGGTTCAAGGCAAGTGAATTCGGCAATGACAAGGACGTTGTGCTTGTGCGCGCAAACGGAATACCCACCTACATTGTGCCCGACATAGCTTACCACTATAACAAACTTGTAACACGCGGCTATGACAAAGCGGTTGATGTGCTAGGTGCAGACCACCACGGCTATGTGCCCAGAATGAAAGCGGCTCTTACAGCACTCGGTCTTGACGCAGACAGGCTTGACTGCGTAATTATGCAAATGGTTCGCCTTGTAAGAAACGGCGAAACGATAAAACTTTCAAAGCGTTCCGGTAAAGCTATCACACTCAACACACTGCTTGAGGAAATTCCGATAGATGCGGCAAGATTTTTCTTCAATCTGCGTGAGCCCAACTCACACTTTGATTTTGACCTTGACCTTGCTGCTCAGAAAACAAGTCAGAACCCTGTATATTACGTTCAGTACGCACATGCTAGGATCTGTTCGATACTCAAAAAAGCAAAAGCAGACGGTATCACCATGCGCACTCCTACTGACGCAGAACTTGACATGCTTAACTCCGATGAGGAAAAAGAGCTTATACGCCATCTCTCCTCTCTTACGGATGAAATTGTGGCGGCAGCTAAAGCATATGACCCTGCAAAGATAACTCATTTTGTTATTGAACTTGCCACTCTTTTCCACAAATTTTACAATGCTCACCGTGTTATAGCGGACGATGAGGGACTTATGCAGGCAAGACTTTATCTCTGCCTTGCCGTTAAAGAAACAATTAAAAACATTCTGGGAATGCTTAAGATATCGGCACCCGAAACAATGTAAGGAGCAGCAGATATGCCATCATTAAAAAGCAGAACGCTTCACAAAATAGGAAACGGGCTTTTTAAATACATTTATAGAAATCCTGAGCGCAATATGCTCAGGCTTGTCAAAGTTGGCAAAGCTTTCGCCGGCAAAATGTACCCTGAAAGCACCTTTACAAAACCAATAGAGATAATAACAGATGAAAACAACGTCTGGCATAAATTTCTTTTCCGCGGAATAAAGGAAGTAAACCCTGATTTTCTGCGCAGAGCAATACTGACTTTTGGCATTGATCTGGGTCTTATTGGCACTTCAACGCTCAGAAAAAAGCGTGATGAACTGCACTGCAACATTCCATGGGTTGTGCTTCTTGACCCGACTTCTGCCTGCAACCTTAAATGCACAGGCTGCTGGGCAGCGGAATACGGCTACAAATCTAACCTGACGCTTGACGAAATGCGCAAAATAATAAGTGAGAGCAAGGAACTCGGCACACATTTCTTCATGTTTACAGGCGGCGAGCCGCTTATAAGAAAAAAAGACCTGATTACACTTGCAAAAGAAAACCAAGATTGTATTTTTCTTGCATTCACAAACGCAACCCTTATTGATGATGAATTCTGCGAACAGCTGATAGAATGCGGAAACTTCGGACTCGCGCTTTCTATTGAAGGCACAGAAGAAACAAATGACGGCAGACGTGGCGAAGGCGCTTATAAAACAACTATGAACGCCATGAAGATGCTCAAAGAGCACGGATGCCTTTTCGGAACCTCTATCTGCTATACGAGCAGCAACTACAAAGCTGTTACGAGCGATGAGTTTTACGACAAAATGATAGAGGCGGGCGTAAGATACATGTGGTATTTCCACTATATGCCCGTAGGAGCAAATGCAGACACAAGCCTTATGCTCACCCCCGAACAAAGAGAACACGTTTATCGTGAGATAAGGGCGAAAAGGGATTCCAATACCGGCAAGCCGGTATTTACGGTTGATTTTCAGAATGACGCCGAATTTGTAGGCGGATGTATTGCAGGAGGCAGAAACTATTTCCACGTTAATTCTGAGGGAGATGTTGAGCCGTGCGTATTTATTCATTATTCCGATTCCAACATCAGGGAAAAATCAATAATGGAATGCCTTAACTCTCCTCTTTTCAAAGAATATTATAAGGGTCAGCCGTTTAACAAAAACATGCTGCGTCCCTGCCCGATGCTTGAAAACCCGCAGGCTTTACGCAAAATGGTTGCCAGAAGCGGCGCTAAATCCACAAACCTTATTCAAGAGGAAAGCGCAGAGGAACTTTGCGCAAAGTGCGATGCTTACGCTGCAAACTGGGCACCGAAAGCCAAAGAAATCTGGGAAGAAAAAGCACGTTTCAAACCATTCACGCAATATTACAGAGACACACCAGAGGGCAAGATTAATTACAGACCCGAAGATTTCTGATAACAGCAAAAAAGCCGGACTCAATAAGAGCCCGGCCTTTTTTATATTTATTTACTTATTCACAATATACGGGGCTTGTTACGGCAAGGATTTTTTTATCTCCGTTTACAGTTCCCCAGAGCTCGGCGCGATACCAATGACCACGCTCTATCTTAAGACGTTCGTGGCGTGTGTCATACCGTGTTTCAAGCACTGTCTTGCCGCCGTTTGAAACTATCTTTATTGTTTTATATTCTATAACTTCCTTGCCCGCGTTCTTTTCCCTTGAATGAAGGTCAGTGAAAAAGCTGAATGTTACAGTTCCTCTTGGAATGGTGGTACCAAGACCGTATGTTTTGCCCATTCTGTGAACACGGAATATGAATTTAGCACCTGTTGAAGCAACAGTCTTGCCAAGGCGTATTGCTTTTACAGCACCCTCAGGAGTTGCAACACCGCCGTCAAAATGAAGATAGGTGCAGCCGTAATGCTTACCGTCAGTAATAGGTCTGTGCCAGTCTTTACCATACACGGCGGAAATGTGATACCCTTCGTCAAGAAGAGAGGTATACATCTCAAGTGCTTTGTCATTTTCGGTGTTGTCGGGACTGAAAGCTTCGTGCCAGACCTCCATATAGTCCACATTTCTGAAATCACGTACATTGAATTCCCATCTGCCGCCCGTACACATCGGGGAGCCGAGCTGAAACGGATGAGCGATGCCCACTATTCCGCCCTGCGCCCTAACAGCTTTCATTTTTTCGTCTATGTTATTCGGCACGGCATCACGCCAGTCAACAAAGCCCTGAGCGCCCAGAACAAGCATATGGCCGAAATACGTGGTCCACTCGATTCCACGTAAAACAGGAATGATTTTTTCATCTATCTCGTCATATCCGCTGTATGTATTATGATCTGTTAAAGCTATAAGTGAAAGATGATCTTCTGCCGCAGCCTGCTGAAGAGAAACGGGAGTAAAGCCGCCGTCCGAGTGAATCGTATGGCAGTGTAGCTCACATGGAAGATAACTCATTTTTCCTCACCTCCGCTTATTTTAAGGACGTATGAAACATTGCACACACAGCAGTGCACATTAAGCATTATACGCCATTTTCCGCTTTGAACGGAATTCTTTGAAAATCCCGGAGAAGAACAGCCGCTTCCGATAACTATATGCTGTTCGCACGGCTGCCTGTGTGCCGCTCCCCTATACCCCTCCGGGTCATCAAGTGAAACGGTAACAAGATTATTAACAGGCAGAAAGCTGTGGGGATCCGCATCATTTTCTGCACCTAAATATTTTTCAAGAGAAGCCGATACAGCATTTAGTGCAAGACTGTCATCCTCAACAGTCTTTGGTGAATATGAAAAATCAATATCCAATTTGGAAACGCCCTGCGGAACATCAAAATCAAAAGAAATATTTGTTTTATCCATTTCAGGCGTTATAACTCCGCTTTTATCGAATATAACCATAAAAAGCCTCCGTTTTATGCCTGTCTCTTATACACATCTGACGCTGCCGACGAATAGCCTTGTGTA
>URIN01000129.1 GCA_900547915.1 uncultured Clostridium sp.
TAGTATAATAGATTATTAAAAAATTTTTAACAAATTTCACCATTTGTTAATCCCAAAATAAAATTATGAACAAAAACGGATGTTATTATTTTCCCAAAAGAAAGGAGAATTCCGCTTATGAGTAATAAAATACTTGTTGTAGACGATGACCTCAATATCTGTGAGTTACTGAAGCTTTATCTTGAAAACGAGGGCTACACCGCCTATGTTGCAAACGACGGTAAAACAGCCGTTGATATGTTCAACGAGAAATTACCTGACCTTGTTTTACTTGATATAATGCTTCCTAAAATGGACGGCTGGCAGGTCTGCAGAGAGATTCGCAAGACTTCCTCCGTACCTATTATAATGCTTACAGCAAAAGGCGAAACATTTGACAAGGTGCTGGGTCTTGAACTCGGCGCGGACGACTATGTTACAAAGCCGTTTGACTCAAAAGAGGTTATGGCAAGAATTAAAGCGGTGCTTCGCCGATCAAAGGGCGAGGGAGACAGCGCCGCAAACGAGAAAAAGGTTGTCAAGTATGACAAACTAGAAATCAACATTGAAAACTATGAGTTAAAGGTTGACGGCAAGGTTATTGATACCCCGCCGAAAGAACTTGAACTTATTTATCACTTTGCCTCTAACCCGAACAGAGTTTACACCAGAGATCAGCTTCTTGACGAAGTTTGGGGCTTTGATTATTACGGAGACTCAAGAACAGTTGACGTTCACGTAAAAAGACTGCGTGAAAAACTTGAAGGCGTATCAGACAAATGGTCGCTCAAAACAGTATGGGGCGTAGGCTACAAATTTGAAACTAAGGAATAAGTAATATGGCGGCTAAGGCAAAAGCCAAGGTAGACATAGGCAAAAAAATTGAAAACAGAATAACGAAGATTGCCGCTTTTCTGCATATAAAGCCAAATATCTTCACAAAATATTTCCTGACATTTGCTGCAATATTTTTGACGGTGCTTATTGCGCTGGGTTCAACGCTGATGCTGCTTGTAAACAGCTACACACTTAACGAGCGCACAAGTATGCTCAAAGAAAACGTTTACTCAATAGCTAACACTGTTGAGGGAACACTTTCCGCAGGCGAGATGAACGACAAATATACACTCGGCAAGGAGCTTCTGTGCGAAACACTGTCAACGGTATCGCAGTCAATAGATGCAGATGTTTTTGTGTGTGACAACGAAGGAAACATAATTCTGTGCAGAGACAAGGCAGGCTCTCTGCCTGCGCTCGGATATTTTCCAAGCTGTTCCGTTCACGATAAAATAAGAATCAACAGCAACATTCTTTCCGTGGTTTATCAGGAAGGGCAGATAGTTGAAAAAGCCAATATCGGCGGCACTCAATGCTATGTTGTAGGCAGACCTATTTATCAGGACGGCAATATCATCGGCACTGTTTTTGCGCTTTCAAACACGGGAATACAGGATCTTTCAATAATCGTTTTGCGGCTTTTTCTTGTATCCGCATTTTTCTGCCTTATTTTTGCCTTTATTTGTATATACTACTTAACAAAGAAAATGCTTTCTCCGCTGCAACAGATGAGCAAGGCGGCAAAGCAGTTTGCCGCGGGCGACTTTTCGTACCGCGTAAAAATTGAAGGAGCTGACGAGCTTGCAGACCTGGGCAAAGCGTTTAACGATATGGCCGAGGCGCTTGCAGTGCTTGAGGGGTCAAGGCGAAGCTTTGTTTCCAACGTTTCACACGAACTGAAGACCCCGATGACTTCAATAGCAGGATTTATTGACGGAATACTTGACGGCACGATTCCTAAGGAAAAAGAGGATTATTATCTTGGAATTGTCAGCGGCGAAGTAAAGAGACTTTCACGCCTTGTGGTATCAATGCTCAATATGAGTAAAATAGAGAGCGGCGACCTTGAGATGAAGCCGTCAAAATATGATATTTCAGACCAAATAATACACATTCTTTTAACCTTTGAACAAAAGATTGAAAACAAAAATATAGATATACGCGGGCTTGATGAATTCACACCTACCTACGTTGTAGCTGACCCCGATATGATTTATCAGGCAATATACAACCTTGTTGACAACGCCGTTAAGTTTACAAACGAGGGCGGCTATATTGAGGTAAGGCTGAATGAAACGCCAACGCAGATAGAACTCAGCATTAAGAATAGCGGCACGGGTATAAAAGCCGAGGATCTTTCAAGAGTGTTTGAAAGATTTTACAAGGCAGACAAGAGCCGCAGCCTTGATTCAAAGGGCGCGGGTCTGGGACTGTATCTTGTAAAGCTGATGATTGAAATGCACGGCGGCAGAGTAACGGCAAAAAGTGAGAGCGAGGACACTGCGGAATTCTCGTTCACCCTGCCCAAGCAGTTCAGCCCCGTTTATTTAAAGGAGACGAGATAATAATGAGTAACGAATATGGAAACGGTTTCACGCCGAATGAAAACAAAGCAGCGGAAAATCAAAACGCTCAAAACGGCATGAACGGCGGCACTAATAACAACGGCGCGTATAATCCGTATAACGGAAACGGCGCATATAACCAAAACACATCTTACAATAATGGCTCATCGGCAAATGCAAATGGCGACAACGAAAACGGCACAACTTATCATTACGCCTATAACAATGCCGGCCCCAATAACACCAATTATTACACTGCACCGACACAGCCAAATAAACAAGAAACAAAAAAAACAAAGAAACACAAAAAAGAAAAAGTTGTTGAATATGACGCAAACGGAAATCCAATAAAGCCAAAGAAAAACAAAACTGCAATAGCAATTGCTGTAATAGTTGCGGTATGCGTTATTGCCGCAATAATAGGCATTGTGGTTTCCGTATCACAAGGAACTGACGGTTCATCTAATGAGACCACCACGTCTTCATCATCTTCAGGCGTTCAGATTCAGGACAACGCAGGCGATGTTGCATCAACTGATAACGAAGGCAACTACACCGTTGCCGGCATTGCTCAGAACTGCATTGACTCTTGCGTTGGAATTACAGTTTACACAGAATCAAGCCCTTACAGCTATTTCTACGGATACGGAAGCGGCAGCAGTAGCTCCGGCTCATCAGACGAGCAAACAGTTTCAGGCGAGGGCTCAGGCATAATCATGCTTGAAGAAGGCAACTATACCTATATTATGACCTGTGCTCACGTTATAAGCGATGGTTCAAGCTTCAAAGTAACGCTCAATGACGGCAGTGAATATGACGCAGCCATGGTTGGATATGACAATCAGACAGATATAGGCGTTTTGAGAATAAGCGCAACAGGTCTCAAAGTTGCTGAATTTGCAGATTCTGATTCTGCAGTTGTAGGCGAACAGGTAGTAGCTATCGGCTGCCCCGGCGGACTTGAGTTCATGAACAGTGTTACAAGCGGCTATATTTCAGCAGTTGCAAGGCCTGTATCATCAAGCATTGGATATGACCAGGAATGTATCCAGACAGATGCGGCTATAAACCCCGGAAACAGCGGCGGTGCACTCTTCAATATGCAGGGTCAGATCATTGGTGTAAACTCATCAAAAATAGCTTCAACCGAATATGAAGGAATGGGATTTGCCGTTCCAAGCAACACAGCAGTTGCAACGGCAAACAGTCTTATTAAAGTAGGCTATGTTGAGGGCAGAGCACAGATAGGTATCACCTATACCAGCATTGAAAATTACTCAAACTCAACCGCCATACTCAGTGCGCTTGATGAACTTGGATACAGCGATGCAAACGGTACAATGGTTATAAATGAGGTAAAATCAGATTCTGACCTTGCCGGAAAAGATGTTCGTGAGTATGATATGATAGTTGCCGTAAACGGCGAAACTCTTACAAGCAGTGACATCATGACATCCACTCTTGCTGACGCAAAACCCGGTGACACAATCAAACTTACAATAGCAAGAATCGAAAACAACAAGATCACCACCTTTGATGTCGACTGCGTATTGTCAGAATCAAAAGGCAACTAATAAAAACATTATAGTCTATGCAAAAAGCGTTTCCGCATTTAACGGAAACGCTTTTTTTATATATGCACACGTTTACTAAATAGTATAAAACAGACCGCTTAATTAGGATTACAAAAAATATTTTTAAAAAGCCTTGCATTTATCTGTAAAATTATAGTAGACTGTAATCAGGATGCCACCTTTTGATTAGCAAAAATATGTTGGCATATCTTAATTATGCACAGAGCGGTTTCTTCATCATTTACAACAGGAGTGATAAAGATGTCAAAAAAAACAATCGTTACGATAGTTATTCTGATAGCGGCAATAGCTGTTGTCGGCATAATTTCAGGTTATTTGATTCTGTCAAATGACGGTCCTTATTCAGGAGTGGTCACATTTTCGGATACAGGCGAACCTGTTGAGGGCGTAAGTGTTTCTGACGGCAGAAATGTTGTTAAAACAGATGCTGACGGACATTTCACACTTGAAGGGTGGAGAAAAACACGCTTTATCACCATAACAGCCCCGGCCGGTTATTGGACGGAAAAGTATTATATTCCCGTTGACAAACAGACATCATCATATAATTTTACATTGGAAAAATCTGAAATACCCGCAGGCAGCGCTCATTCTTTTATTCAGATTTCAGACACGGAAATAGGTGAAAACGGTGTTGGCGAATGGATTAATTACATAAAAGAGCTTGCCTCAAAGGAAAAACCCGCTTTTCTTATTCACACGGGCGATATCTGCTATGAAGCAGGTCTCAAGCGCCACCTTTCTGACATGAATACAGAAAACATGGGTATTCCCGTACGCTACACCATAGGCAACCATGACTATGTTGAGGGCGACTACGGTGAACAGCTTTTTGAGAGCATTTACGGCCCTGTGTGGTATTCATTTGAAGTGGGCAATGTTCACTATGTTGTTACTCCGTTTCAATCCGGCGCCGATTACAAATCAGGTTATAGCAAAAATGACCGCTGGCGTTGGCTTGAAAATGATCTTGAAAACACCGACCCTGATATGAAAGTCGTTATTTTCAATCACACAAAGCCTTATTCAGACGATTATGTTATAGAATTTGACCGAAGTGAGCTTGACCTTAAACAGCACAATATTATAGCCTGGGTATTCGGCCACTATCATTATAACTATGTCAAAAACAATGACGGAATTCTTGAGATAAGCACAGGCAGAC
>URIN01000130.1 GCA_900547915.1 uncultured Clostridium sp.
TAATTATACTTTATTATTTACTAAATATTCAATCGGCAATATTGCGCAAATTTATAAGAAACTTTTGTGATATAAGACGAAAACGAGGAAGCATATGCCCCCTCGCTTTCCTTATTAGATGTTAAAATCACTTCTTTGAACAATATTTCCGTTTTCGTCCCAGCTAGTTTCAAAAGCAGGGGTGAATGTTTCACCTTTTTCGTTTTTATAAGTTCCGTCCTCATCTGTTCTTAGATCGTCTTTTATAACAAGCCAGCCGTTTTCATCTATAAAGCAATTGTCAGCAGGATGTTTTTTCGAGTTATTGTCTATCAGATAATACTTTTTTCTGTTGTCTTCGTCCGGTTCGTCATAATCTATCTCCGTATAATAGCGGTAAACTTTTCCGCTTTCGGTGTAATACCTGACTTTTTCCGCGGCATCATAGTAAAGACCTTTTTTATCAAAGTATCCTGAATGGAGTTTTATTTTTTTAAATGCATTGTATTCACTAAAGCTTACATCAGGAGTGTCATCAAGATAAACAATGTGCAAATACGGATCTTTAGGGCTTGTTAGATAACTGAAAATATCTGTGTCGTTGTTATAAGCCACAATATTATAGTCGTCAGATCTAAAAAGGTAAAAATACCAGTCTTCATATATTGAGTATTTGCAGTACCAAAGGTAATAGTTCAGCAGTTCGTCTTTGTGTTCATAAATTTCGGAATCCGTGCCTTCTTCATTGCACAGTTGAAGCACAATCTGCTCATACTCATCCTTGGTGAAGCCCGGATCTATAAGTGTTGTTCCTGTAATTCGTGCAATTTCATTAGGGTCTACGGTGCCATTGCTTTTCAGTATTTGTGTTATCTGGTTTTCTCTTTCCCTAAAATCAATCATATATTGAGTTTTTGTTTCAAAAGAGAAAGTGTTTGTGTCTTTCAGTTCTCCTGTGCCTTCTATGTACTTGAATTCAAAACTGCTATCAATAAGTTCACGGCAGCACTTTTTATAACTGAATTCTGTTGGAACGTAAGCTTTGTAGTATTCGTATTCTTCTTCAGATGTGTGTTCATACGGCTTGTAACTGTAAAGTTCTTCTATAACATTTTCATCTGCCTTAAGTACAGATAGTGTGAGCGAATCGTAGCCTCTGTCAAAGCGCCCGCTGTCAGAACTCAGTCCCACTGAATATACGTATCTTGACGCATAGTCGCTCTTTTTTTCCATATCGCTCATAAGTTTCGCAAAGCCTTTTTTGTCAGCGCTTTCCTCTTCTTCTATCGGTTCATAAAGGGTAATCTGCATATAAACAAGATTGTGCGAGTATGTATAATTTTTTATATTATTAAAGTCAATATTGCCGAAATCATAATCACAGTCCTTTAAAAACTGCTCGAGTTCTTCTTTTGTAGAGCATTGTTCCTCTATCTGTGTGGTAAAATTGTAGGCTGCTGTGTATTCGTCTTTAAAATAGTTTATCTGCCTGTAAGTGTTTATTCCAAATCCTGCCGCTGTTATTGTGCAGGCAGCAAACAGCACCAGGCACAGCACAGTGGTGAACCTGTTGATACGATTGTCGGTTGAGTTGTTGGCAAAAAGACTTTTCTTTATTCCGTATATCAGAATAATACCGCAAATAACGGAGAAAACCACTCCAGTAACACACAGCACCGTCATCAAAACATAGCAATCAGGATGATTTCGGTCAAAGTATATTATATTGTGTGCAATGAAATTTTTTATATTTGTAAAATTACCGTCAGTAAGACGGCTGAGTTCTTTTCCTATGAGACATTCATAGTAACCGCCTGCAGCACCCGCAGCAAAGGCGCATACAGCAGCGGCAGGATGCTTTTTCGATGATGCATAAGCAGCATACAGAAAAAACAGCGCAGCCCCGCCGGCAATGCCGCATATCAGCATTGAAAGCGCACCGGGGTCTCCGAAGACAAAACTGCGTTGCAGATAATATGCGCCTGTAAGAACAGCAAAATAAAGCAAAAGGAGAATTATATCAAGGGTTGGTTTGTATGTTTTGTGTAGTTCACCCAACTCTTTTGCTATTTCCTGTGGATCGCCCATTTCCTTTACGCTTTTTTCTTCTGCATCGCTTTCAGGGTATCCCATTTCTTTGTAACGCTCTTCTCTCAGCGCAATGTGGTCATGCAGTTCACAAAGTATATGCTGCCTTTTTTTGATGCTGTATATTTCAGAAGTTGCCTGTTTCAGAAATTCCTGTTCGTTCATTACGCATAGTTAAGTACCTTCGATACGGAAACACTGAATTCCTTAAATTCTTTTTCCTTCTCGGCAAGGCGCTCTGCTCCTTTCCGTGTAATATGGTAGTATTTTCTTTTCCTGCCGTCAGCCTTTACCCAGTAACTGTCAACATAGCGCTCTTTTTCAAGAGCGTGCAGAATGGGGTAGAGCGTACCCTCTTTGAATGAAAACACGTATTCGCTTCTTATCTCAAGTTCTCTGATTATCTTGTATCCGTACATGTCTTCATTTTTCAGCACGGAAAGCACCAGCATGGGTGTGCTCCCGCTGATTAGTTCTTTACTGATCTTCAAAGCAAAGCCTCCTTTACCTGTAATTTAATTATGCTTTTTTGTAGAATATTTACATAGGAGCTCTATACATAGAGCCTCTATGTATAAATTATCACATTCCCAATATATTGTCAATTTGCTTCATAAAAATAGCAGATATTTGTAAAAACGCATAAAAAAAGCCGCACAAAAGCGCGGCTTTATAATAAAAATATGTTATTTTGTGCAAAAATGCAATTTAAAACATTAGTCGTCAAACAGTTTTGTGCTGAAATATCTTTCCCCTGTGTCAGGTAAAACAGTTACTACCGTTTTGCCTTTTCCGAGTCTGCGGGCAAGTTTTATTGCCGCGGCAACGTTTGAGCCGCTTGAAATTCCGCACATAATGCCTTCTTCAGACGCAAGGCGCTTTGCTGTTTCAATTGCCTCATCATCGGAGATAACACAGATGTGTTCATATATAGTGGTGTTAAGGTTGTCGGGGATAAGACCGTCGCCAATACCCATCTGAAGATGAGTGCCAACCGAGCCGCCGCTTAGTATTGCAGCATTTTCGGGTTCAACTGCCCATATCTTTATTGACGGATTCTGTTTTTTGAGAACTTCGCCTATACCGCTTATCGTGCCGCCTGTGCCCACGCCGCTGCAAAAGCCGTCTATATCTCCTCCAACCTGCTCCAGTATCTCAGCGGCAGTGTGATAAATGTGAGCTTTCGGGTTGTCGGGATTTTCAAACTGGCCCGGTATGTAAACATTAGGATCTTCAGCAGCCATTCTCTTAGCAGTTTCCATGCATTCTTCAATACATGCCCCGATATTTCCGTCATCGTGTATCAGAATAACTTCTGCGCCGTAGTTTTTAACAAGTTTTCTGCGTTCTTCAGATACGGAGTCGGGCATAATGATTTTAATTTTGTAGCCTTTTACAGCGCCAACAAGAGCAAGGCCTATACCCTGATTGCCGCTTGTCGGCTCAACAATTATGGTGTTTTCATTGATAAGCCCGTTTTCCTCGGCTCTCTTGAGCATGTTGTATGCTGTCCTTGTTTTTATTGAGCCGCCTATGTTTACGCCCTCATACTTAACAAGTATCTGGGCAGCGTCTGGCTCACAAAGTCTGTTGAGCCTTATCATAGGGGTGTGACCTATTGCGTCAAGAATTGTGTTGTATATCATAAATATCTCCCTTTTCAGCAGATTTATAATTATTTCAAGATATTATATCATTGCATGCGCCCGTTTTCAAGGAATGATTTAATTGTGGTATTTTTAATACTGCTGTGTTATAATTTTGCTTGAAAATATGCGGGTGGAATGATTATGAATATTTTTGAAAGAACGGCGCTTATAGCCGGCACAGAATCAATAGAAAAACTTAACAACAGCCGTGTAGCTGTTTTCGGTATAGGCGGAGTTGGCGGTTATGTTGTTGAGGCGCTTGTAAGAAGCGGCATTGGTACGCTTGATTTGATAGATGCCGATACAGTCAGCGAGTCAAATCTGAACCGCCAGATAATAGCGGTAAAAAAAACAATCGGAATGTTAAAGACCGAGGCGGCAAAGGAACGTGCTCTCAGCATAAATCCGAATGTTGAAATTAATACCCATAATGTATTTTATTCGCCCGAAACAGGCGGTATGTTTGATTTTTCCGAATTTGATTATGTTGTTGATGCTGTTGACACCGTTACCGCCAAGGTGGAAATAATCAAAAGGGCAAAAGCGGCAGGCGTTCCCGTTATAAGTTCAATGGGCACGGGGAATAAACTGCGCCCCGATTTGCTTGAAGTCTGCGATATTTACAAAACTTCCGTCTGCCCGCTTGCACGTGTTATGCGTTCGGCGCTCAGAAAAGCCGGTGTGGATTCCCTTAAAGTGGTTTACTCAAGAGAAAAGCCGATTATTATAGACCCTAAAAATATACAGGGCGAAATACCGCCCGGAAAGCATACCGTGCCGGGCAGTACTGCGTTTGTACCCGCTGCCGCAGGACTTATAATAGCATCAGAGGTGTTCTGCGACTTAACGGGTCTTAAAGGCAGTTTGTAATCAAATCTTTGCGTTGAAGCAGACAATTCCTGCTTTCGTAACATCAACAATCCCGTAAACGCCGTCTCTTACAGCGCCGGGATTGAAATAATAAATACCTTCAATATAATTAACACATGGGGTGTGGGTATGTCCGTAAAGGGCAATATCCGCACCCTCTCTTTTTGCTCTGCTCTTATAATCATAAAGTCCGAATTTAACGTTGTATGTGTGTCCGTGGCATAAAATTACTTTTTTGCCGCCGAATGTTACGACCTGCTCCACAGGCGCATTCCCCGCAAAATCGCAGTTGCCGCAGACGCAAATCAGTTTAAGCCTGTCTCCGAAATAGGCTTTTGCGTCCTCAAGGTCTCTGCCTGAATTGCAGTCACCAAGATTAACAAAAAGCTGTGCGTCATCAATATGTTTTTCGATTATGTCAAACAGCGAGCCGCTTCTGCCGTGGCTGTCCGAGGTTACAATCATTCTCATTCATAACTCTCCTTAGCGCTTCATAAATATTATTATAATCTGTCTCTTATACACATCTCCGAGCCCACGAGACGGACTCCTA
>URIN01000131.1 GCA_900547915.1 uncultured Clostridium sp.
GCGTCAGATGTGTATAAGAGACAGGAATTATATCAATTCAATATTATTCGGTGCAAACTTTATGCAATAATTTTGCAGATAGTGTTTTTTCCACTTAAAGACTGTTTGTTGAAGTAATCGAGGAAATATGGTAAACTGAAATAAATGACCTGAAAGGACGGCACAATATGGAAAACACTGATTACGGTTTTATGCCGTTAATAAATTCCGAAAATGCGGATTTTTTGCTTAAAAATCCCAACAGAGGACTGCGCGGAGAAACGTATATAACTCTTGGCGAAAATTTAAGGGCATACCCCGGAGAAAGCGAAGAACCGTTTGAACGTGCCGAAAGGCTTATAAAAAAATACGAGGAGGACTCCCCCACCGTATTTCAGACTTATGTATATCTGTGTGATTATTCGGCAAAGCTGCTTGACGAGCTTGCTTTTGAACAGCTGAAAAAATTTTTTGAAATATTTGAAAAGCACGGTATAAGGATTCTGCTTAGATTTGCGTATTCAACAGAAGACCAACCCGATGTGCCGTATGAAACGACAATGGCTCATTTGAATCAAATTGGCAAATGGTTTAGAGAAAACGAAACGCTTGTTAACAAAGTGCTTTTCTGTATGCAGACAGGTATAATCGGATTCTGGGGAGAAGGTCATTCCTACCGCAATTTCAAGCGCAAATACATAAAAAACACAATAGAAGATGTATGCCGAATTACACCTGATGGGATATATAATCAGGTAAGAACATATTCTATGCTAAAAAAAGTTCCCATAGAATACAGCACAGTTGTAGGTATTCACGATGACTATATCACAGGCGACACTGCTCACAAATGGGCGTTTGTAAAAAGCACAAGTAAAAAGCGCTATGCACAAGTGACAAACCACGCACGTTTTACAGTAAATGACGGTGAGATGCCGTGGGGCAGAGCATATATAAATGACAGAAAAAGCCTTGGTCACTGTGACAATTTTAACGGAATAGAAGTTTTAAAACAGCTAAAAGCGTACTCACTTACTACATTTTCACTTGAGCACAACTACCGTGAGGACGATGGAAAAACATACAGCATGCAAAAATGGAAAGATGTTATGATGAGCTATTCGGAGTGCGTTGAACAGGATCTTACCGTGAACCCGGAGCTTTTTAAAGACAAAAACGGCGAAAGCATCAAACGCAGTGTATTTGATATTATAAGATACCATTTAGGTTATCAGATAGCCGTAAAAGACCTTTTCATCACTGAAAGCGAGTTCTTTTTTGCACTTATAAATTACGGCTTTGCGCCGCCTCTTACATTCAATTATTTTGCGGCGGTATTTGAGGAAAAAGACGGATCAATAAAAGAAATACCGTTTGATAATTACAACAAAAACGCACTGCTAAGCGGCAAGACAATATCTTACAGGGCAACTGTGCCATTCGGTTGCAAACCGCTTGGTCTGAAGATGGAGACTGAAAAAGGCAGCGGCATCTATGCCCGTTTTGCAAATGATGTTGAATTCAGAAACGGAATACAGTATTTTAAATAACCCTTGAAAGAAACGCGCTTATATGGTAAAATTATTGCGGTTTTTAAAGAATAGATACAGTGAGGAGTTGTTTAAATGAGCGGCCATTCAAAATGGAGCACAATCAAGAGAAAAAAAGGCGCAAATGACGCCGCAAGAGCAAAGATTTTCACTAAAATAGGACGTGAACTTGCAGTTGCAGTTAAGAACGGCGGTCCTGACCCTAATGTTAACTCAAAACTCAAGGATGTTATTGCAAAAGCAAAGCAGAACAATGTGCCTAACGATAATATTGAAAGAATGCTGAAAAAAGCATCTGGCGAAAGCGGCGGAGCAGATTACGAGGAAATCATTTACGAGGGTTACGGTCCAAGCGGCGTAGCTGTTGTAGTTGAAGCGCTTACAGATAACAGAAACCGCACAGCGGCTGAAGTAAGGCACTGCTTTGATAAAGCAGGCGGCAATATGGGTACTTCAGGTTCCGTTATGTTTATGTTCAGCAGGCAGGGCGTTATTCTCATAGAAAAAGAAGACGTTGACGAAGACGCACTTATGCTTGATGCACTTGACGCAGGCGCAACAGACTTTATAACTGATGACGCAGATGTGTTTGAGATTAGAACCGAAGCAAACGATGTTGGCGCAATAAGAGATGATCTTGAAGCGAAGGGATACACCGTAATTTCAAGTGAAGCTGCTTACATTCCCGCCACATACACTCGCCTTGAAAATGAGGACGATATGATGAAGATGAGCCGAATGATTGAAATGTTTGAAGAGGACGATGACGTTCAGGCTATCTGGCACAACTGGGAAAACGAGAGCGACTACGAAGGCTGATCGCTTTTATTCGAAACATAAAAACAGCAAAACAAAAAGGTCTGAGCAAATTGCTCAGACCTTTTATTTATGACGTAGTTTATTAAAGAAGCGTTTTAACACTCTTGATAACCTATTACCGAAACTTCGGCTCAAAACATTCACCTGTTTTTTCAGCGTTTCTATCTCCTGCTTAGAAGCAGAAATTTCGGTATTAAGTTCAGATATTTGATTTTCATACTGTTTGCGCTTAATAAGGTGATTATAGCGTTCAAACCAAAAATCATTCACGGAAAGCGCCATAACATTAGCCTTATCCACTGACATACCGTTTGAAAGAGCTATAATGATTTCAAAAATCATTTTAAATATCGATACAGAATCAAAAGAATTGTGCGCATCTGAAACACCCCAGGCAGAATATGTCCAAAAGAAAGCATTTCCCGACTGAGCTATACCGTACTTGTGATCAAAATCAAAGTGCTTTTTGAAATAAGGAATGCTGTTTGTTGCATCCTTTGCAGAAAAAACATTTGTAATAAACAGATATGTATTTTCGGGGTTGCGCTTTATTATTCCGGCAACATCATCACGCTTTATGAAGTCTTCATCTGTTTTTACATCTATCTTTGCAAACTTTGCGAACTCATTTACGGTATATGGAAAATTGGGGGTATCATACTGCCCGTTTACAGTGCAGATACACGAACCTTTTATATAATCAGACATAGCCACAGCTGACGGTCCGCCTCCTGAACGGCCGTACAGGATTATATGCTTGTTCTCTATTCCAAGAATCTGCGCAACTCTTTTAATAAGTACCGCTGTATCCTGCCTATAGTCATCAGTTTCTGTACCATAATACAGGCCAATCACCATATCAGGATAAGTATGATACATAGGATCATCGATACACAGCAGTGAGGCATTTATATCCTTATACCAAGACCAGCTTGAAAAAGTGGGATAAGGCGCCACACCCACAGCGCGTGTACGTGCGCCGGAAAGAAACACAACAAGATAATCTGCGGTGCCCCTTTTAAAGAAACACTCTAGATGAGCAGATTTAACGTCCGCATAAAATCTGTCTTCCGGAAGTTCATCACTGTCAAGCAGAAACTCAACAGGTTCTTTTTCAACAAGTGATACATCTGCTTTCTTTTCAATGATTTTTTTAACTTCCTGCACCGTCTCTTTCCATTCTTCCCGTTCGGGAATTATCTGCGGATTAGTGAAATTAAGTTTTTCAATTTCTTCAAAAATATTATCCATATAAAATAAGCGCTTATTTAGCGTCCGTTTCCTTTTGCTTCTTTGCGGCTACAACTTTTCCGAGGATTTCCTTTTCCTCTTTCATTGCCTTAGCCTTACTATCCTTTACTCCGCGTGTCATCTGGTCATAGATATCCGAAACTTCGTCAACATTGCCTTTGGCAATTATTTTTCCGTGATCAAGAAGAATAGCAGTATCACAGATAGCCTTTACCTGTTCAATACTGTGTGAAACGAAGAGTACCGTAACACCCTTTTCAAACATGGACTGAACTTTTTTAAGGCTCTTAGTACGGAATTTTGCGTCACCAACTGAAAGGACTTCATCAAGAATAAGCACATCGGGTTCAACCGCTGTTGCAATGGAAAATCCGAGACGTGCGCGCATACCTGAGGAATAGTTCTTAAGAGGAACGTTTATGAAATTTCCGAGCTCAGAGAACTCAACTATCTCATCATACTTTGATTGGATATACTCTCTAGTATATCCGAGAATAGCACCGTAAAGGAAAATATTTTCCTTACCTGAATAGTTGGGATCAAATCCAGCACCGAGCTCAAGCAACGGGGCGATAACACCCTGCTTTTCAACCTTTCCGGAAGACGGCTTGTAAACACCTACTATTGTTTTAAGCAATGTACTTTTGCCAGCTCCGTTAAATCCGAGAATAGCAAGATGCTCACCTTTTTTAACATCAAAGCTTATATTTTGAAGAGCATAAAACTTTTTATATTCAAGCCTATGCGAAACAAGCTTTATTACATATTCTTTTAAGTTATCAACCTTTTCCTTATTCAGGTTGAAGGACATTGTTACGTCCTGTACCGATATAGCTACATCATCACGCATGGCTGTACCTACCTTTTTTTGTTTGATTGAATTCACAATACGGCAATGCCGCAGTGAAATCAGTCGTCAAATACTGCGCCTTTGGCTCCGCTTGTAACATGCTGTGCATATCTCTTGATATATCCAGTAAGTTCCTGAACGGGCGGATGCCAATTAGCTTTTCTCTTTGCAAGCTCCTCATCTGAAATATTCACTCTAAGAACTCTTGCAGGGATATCGATTTCGATCTCGTCTCCGTCCTCAACAAGGGCAATATTGCCGCCTGCTGCTGCCTCTGGACTTACATGACCGATGCAGGCACCTCTTGTTGCGCCGCTAAATCTGCCGTCAGTAAGCAGGGCAACCGAATTGCCGAGACCCATACCGATGATCGCAGATGTGGGTGAAAGCATTTCACGCATACCGGGACCGCCTTTCGGTCCTTCATATCTGATAACAACAACGTCGCCTGCCTTGATCTTGCCGCCGTTGATTGCTTCAATTGCTTCTTCCTCGCTGTCATAACACTTTGCAGGACCCTTGTGCTGCATCATTTCAGGAAGAACAGCACCCTTCTTAACTACAGAGCCTTCCTCTGCAAGGTTGCCCCAAAGAACAGCGATACCTCCATCAGCAGAGAACGGATTATCAACAGTACGGATAAT
>URIN01000132.1 GCA_900547915.1 uncultured Clostridium sp.
TTCGTCGGCAGCGTCAGATGTGTATAAGAGACAGCCTATATGAAAAGCACAATTACATTTAATTCTGTTTCTCTAAAAGATTCAAGTCATAATGATGTTCCTTGCAGCTCTTTTATAACAAAAGACGGCTCCAGTTATTCAATATCGTTTTCACCTGAACGCAGTACAACGCTTAAAGAGGCGGTTTTATTCAGCGGCAAGCATAATTTCCCTTCTGACACAAAATTTTACGCAGACGGATACCAAATGCTCTCTCAGTACAGTGGCACAATATCTCACTTCGATACACTGACGGGTTACACCGATAAAGACCACTATAAAATGCCGCAAACAGATAACTTCAAAACGGTATACAATTATGTTTTGCTCGGTTCAGGAAACGAAACGCTTTTGATTGGCGCTACAAGCTGTAACAGATTTAGAACTGAAATAAGAATAAACAACACACACATTCAAATAGTTCAATGCCTTGAAAACATTAGATTTGATTCTGATGAAAAAATACAGCTGGAAAGCATGGCTATTTTAAAGGGAGAAAAAAACAGTATTTTACGCAAATTTGCTGAAATGATAACGCAAAACCATCCCGCCAAAAAATATTTTGAAATGCCTGTTGGATGGTGCTCTTGGTACTGTATAGGACCTAATATTTCTGAAAACGATATTTTTAAAAACTTAAAAGTTATCAAAGAAAAAGCGCCTGAGCTTAAATATATTCAAATTGACGATGGTTTTCAGCCGTTTATGGGAGATTGGCTTGAAACGAGCAACAAATTCAACAGACCAATGAAAGATATCTGTAATGACATAAAAAAAGCCGGTTTTGAACCGGCAATATGGCTTGCGCCTTTTATCGCTTCTCCCAACAGCAAGCTTTTAAAAGAACATCCAGATTATTTTATAAAAGACGAAAACGGCAGACCGCTTTGCTCAGGCGAAGTAAGTTTCGGGGGATGGCGTGACGGCCCATGGTATATGATAGACGGTACAAATCCAAACGCACTGAAATTTATTTATGATGTTGTACGCGAAATATATCAAAATTGGAATGTCCGCTATTTTAAACTTGACGCAAACGTATGGGGTGCGTTGCCGTTCGGTATTCGTTATGACAAAAGCGCAACAGCTGTTGAAGCTTACAGAAAAGGAATGCAGGCAATTTGCACTGCCACCGATAATAAGGCATTCATTCTCGGCTGCAATGCGCCTATGTGGCCTTCGCTGGGGTTAGTAACGGCAATGCGAGTAACCAATGATGTTGTGAGAAAAGTAAAGCATATGGAAAGTCTTAGCAAACAGTGCTTCAGCCGCAACTGGATGCACCAAAAACTATGGATAAACGACCCCGACTGCTTAATAATGTCAGACGCGTATCCCCCCGTAATGGATCCAACAGGAAAAATACATACCACCTGTTTAAATAGAAAGTTTTACAAACTAAATAATATTTATGTCCGTGCAAGCGGCGGAATGGTTCTTTCAGGCGATTACATAAGCAAATACACAAAAAAAGATATTGAACTTTTGAAAAAAATATTAGACACGGATTATAAAGCCGTAGAATTTGATGATAATCTTGAAATAGGTTCAAAAGAAGTACAAGGCGCAACGGAATACTTTATTTTCAACCGAAGCGCATTTCCGAAAAAATATTACATTCCCGCGCACAATAACAGCACTGCAAAAGATTTATATACAAATAAATCTCTAAAAATTAAAAACGGAAAAATAACCGTATATCTTACAGGACGAAATTGTATTTGGATAAAAGTTTATTAACTTGAAAACATTTTTGTATGCGACCCAGTAATACCTGAACGACTTGGAAGCCTATGAAAAACTAAGCTTTGAATAATTTTTAGCCATGTGCAAAAACAGATATTAAAGCAAGTGTTAAGAGCAGAATGAGTTATGCTATTTTTTCAATTCGGTCTCTTTCAGACGAGCTGTAAATACAATGCCATCAGCCACAATTTAAAACACACATAATCTAATCAATTCCAAACACTTTGGCATATTTAACAACACCAGTGATATTAGAAATATTCTCATTTAATTTATACGCCATAAAATTTTCATTTGGAACTTCAAAAGGTGGATAAATACCATATGTATCTGCACAAACATATCCATGTTTAGGATAGTAATTTTCGCTTCCCAATACGATTGAATAATCATATCCTAAGCGTTTAGCTATTTTATGCCCGGCAATTATCAATGCGGTTCCTATTCCTTTTCTTTGATATTCCGGTAAAACTGATAACGGGGCAAGAGCTAACACCGTATTATCTTTAATTGACGCCTTGGTAAACATAATATGACCGACAATTCTTCCGTCCGCTTCAGCAACCAAGGACAGTTCAGGAATATATGCTTCACTCATTCTCAATGCCTTTACCAAATCTTGCTCATTACCGTCTGAATGCTCCGCACTAATAAAAGCATTTTTCACTACATTATATATTTCATCATAATCCTTTGATTTTTCTTGTCGTATTAACAACAAAAGACCTCCTAAATAAAAAGTTATATTTAATTAAAATGGGCAATCCCATAAGGGACTGCCCATTTATTCTGTTAATTATGCGATTTTTATTCTGCACACATTACCTCTCCAAATGATGAAAGTTTGGTGTAATATGTGCCTGTTCACCTTATTACCAAGCATGCAAACCTGTAAAAATAATACTTTTTCGATTTTTACTTTTCTAAAGGTTTCATTGTCGGGAACAAAAGAACATCTCTTATGCTGTATGAATCAGTAAGAAGCATAACAAGTCTGTCTATACCTATACCGAGACCGCCTGTGGGAGGCATACCGTACTCAAGAGCAGTAACGAAATCGTGGTCAATCATATTAGCCTCATCATCGCCTGCTTCACGCAGTTTCATTTGCGCCTCAAAGCGTTGCATCTGATCTATCGGATCATTAAGCTCTGAATAGGCATTACCGTATTCACCGCCCATAATAAACAATTCAAATCTTTCCGTAAGAACAGGGCAATCCGGTTTTCTTTTGGTAAGCGGGCTTATCTCAACAGGATAATCCATAATGAATGTAGGCTGAACAAGGTTCTTTTCTACATACTCTTCAAAGAATGAATTAAGCACATCGCCCCAAGTTTCTTTTCCGTTTTGAACCTCTATTCCCTTTTCTTTTGCTATTGCAACTGCTTTTTCATTATCAGACATAAATTCGGCAAAATCAATTCCGCTGAATTTTTTAACAGCCTCAACCATAGTCATTCTTGCAAAAGGAGTTTCAAGGTCTATATCTGTTCCGCAGAAACTGATATGAAGAGTGCCGCAGGCTTCCTGAGCGGCATTTCTTATAATTGCCTCGGCAATATCCATCATACCGTGATAATCGGTATATGCCTGATAAAGCTCAATACAGGTGAATTCAGGATTGTGCCTTACATCCATACCCTCATTTCTGAAGTTTCTGCCTATTTCGTAAACTCTTTCCATACCGCCTACGATAAGCCTTTTAAGATAAAGCTCTGTTGCTATGCGAAGGTACATATCAAGATTTAAGGTGTTGTGGTGAGTAATAAAAGGTCTTGCCGCAGCGCCTCCGGGAATAGTGTTGAGCATTGGTGTTTCAACTTCTATAAACCCGAGATTATCAAGATAATTTCTTATAGAAGAGATTATCTTGGAACGTTTGATAAATGTATCCTTAACATCAGGATTCATTATCATATCAAGATAACGCTTTCTGTATCTTGTATCGGTATCTGTTAAACCGTGGAACTTTTCGGGAAGCGGAAGAAGCGATTTTGAAAGAAGTCTTATTGTTTTGGCATGGACTGATATTTCTCCCGTACGGGTCTTGAATACAAATCCGCAAACCTCAACCATATCGCCTATATCCCACTTCTTGAAACCGGCATATTCTTCCTCGCCGATATCATTCATACGGACATAGACCTGTATTTTTCCGTTTCTGTCCTGAACATCTATGAAATTTGCTTTGCCCATATCACGCCATGTCATTATCCTGCCGCAGATATAGACATCTTTATTTTCGTACTCTTCATAGTTTGCCTTTATCTCATCGCTTTCCACAGTCTGCTTGGCAGTTGTGATAGCGAAAGGATCATTGCCGGCATCCTGAAGAGCCTTAAGCTTATCCACACGGATCTGTCTTAATTCATTTTCAGAAAGAACAACTTCCGCAACCGCCATCGGAGCGGCATTTGCGTTATTGCCTATAAACTCAATGTTCTGAAGAGCCTCTTCCTCAGTATCGGCACTGCCTGTGCAGGCAACCGCGCCGGTTTGGAGAAAGAGCGTATATTTTACCTTATCTCCGTCCTGCTCAACAAGATACTTGGGATTAGTCTTTTCCTCATCGTTTTGCAGGGTATTCTGCACTTTCATGCGGCTGTTCTTCTTAACAGCCTTAACGCCCCTCTTACACTCATCCTCTTTTTCAAAGACGGGTGATTCAGCATATATCTTGTCATCCGCCTTGAACGCAAAAGTAAAAGTGCCGTTAGCGTTTTTGCTGATTTCAAACTTTCCAGCCATATATTCTACCTCTTATTCAATATTCAAAATTTCATATTCAAGATTGCCGATAGGCGCTTCAACAGTAACAGTCTCGCCTACTTTTGAACCGATAAGTG
The DNA here is from genome assembly GCA_900547915.1 of uncultured Clostridium sp. Lineage (GTDB taxonomy): Bacteria > Bacillota > Clostridia > Oscillospirales > Acutalibacteraceae > Eubacterium_R. The sequence continues at coordinate 4,635 of URIN01000132.1, forward strand.
CTTTACCTACCGGGCTTTCATCGGAAATCTTACCGTTTGACGGATCTGACTGAGCAAAACCTACTATCTCATAAACTGATTCTACTCCGTCTGAAAGGCGCTTTACAGTTACTTTTTTACCGATTGAAACAGAATCCATATCCTCAATATCAATGATTTCGGCATGGTCTATCTGATACTCAAGTTCATTAATTCTTGCCTCTATCTTAGCCTGCTCTGATTTTGCTTCATCGTATTCACTGTTTTCAGAAAGGTCGCCGTAAGAACGTGCAACCTTAAGTTTCTCAGCTATATCAATACGGCCCTGTGTTTTGAGAGCCTCAAGTTCTTTTTCAAGTTCTGCTTTGCCTGCTGCGGTCATTTTAAAGGTTTTAGCTGCCATAATAAAATGATACTCCTTTACCATATTTTAATCAATTAATTATATATTATAACTGTCTCTTATACACATCTGA
>URIN01000133.1 GCA_900547915.1 uncultured Clostridium sp.
TATTCTGCCCGGCGGGCTCTCCCGTCGGGCGTTTTTTAAGGCAAGGAGGTAAAGCTGTGTTTTATCAGTTTCAAGATGAGGTAACCACCGTTGAGGTGGATGATATAGACAGTCATTATGTAACAGCCGGATATGTTACGGTGACGGAGTTTGAAAAGATCTATGATAAGTTCGGCTTTGCCGTCTCAACAGTTGAAGCGGCCAAATCGGATAATATGTATTTTCATTCCAGATTCGGAGTGGAAGTTTATGACGATTACTGCTTTACTAAAATGAGCATTATAAATGCGCTTGATGTTAAAGGCGAACGCGATATTATAGCTGTGTATATTAAAAAGAACCTGCTTATCGTTGTTGATGTCAGAGATAAGGATTGTTCCACAAGAGATAGGTTTCTGGCAAGTCTTGACAAATATTCACCGATAAATATTACGCTCGAAAAGCTTATATATGCTTTTCTTGATAATCTTACAAGCAAAGATAATAAAGCGATAGAGGACGAGGGTTACGAAATAACCAAATTGGAAGAAATAGTGCTTCACGGAAACGCAGGCAGCAATTTCAACCTTGAACTGCTTCAAATGAAAAAAGAATTGCTTTCAATGCGCAATTATTATGAACAGCTTATTGACATAGGTGAGGCGCTTGAAGATAATGAAAACGAGATCTTTGACGAGAATTATCTGCGTTATATTTCTAATTTCACAAAGAAAACTGTGCGTCTTCGTGATGATGTTGAACTTTTGCGTGGCTCTGTGGTGCATCTTCAGGATGCTTATCAGTCTTTTATTGATCTTAAAACCAACCACACTATGCAGATATTCACTGTTGTTTCAACAATATTCTTCCCGCTCACCGTCATTGTTGGCTGGTATGGTATGAATTTCAAATATATGCCAGAGTTACAGTGGAAATATGGGTATGTGTTTGTAATAGCACTGTCTGTAATCGTTGTGACCGTGCTTGCAATTATTGGAAAAAAGAAAAAATGGATAGGTTAATTTTATGAACATAATTGAAACTCTTGCAAACGAATTTAAAGTAAAAACTCACCAGATAGAAAATACGGTAAAGCTTCTTGACGAGGGCAATACGATTCCTTTTATTGCCCGGTACAGAAAAGAGGCAACGGGATCACTTGATGATCAGATACTGCGCGCTATCAGCGACAGGCTTGATTACCTGCGTTCACTTACGGAGCAGAAAGAAAAGGTAACCGCTTCAATAGAGGAGCAGGGAGCAATGACTCCCGAAATCGCTCAGGCTATAGATAATGCCAAAACCCTCACTGAGCTTGAAGATATATATAGACCTTACAGACCTAAAAGAAAAACAAGAGCTTCCGTTGCAAAAGCAAGAGGACTTGAGCCGCTTGCAAGCGAAATACTTAAACAGAACAATGATTTTGACCCGCAGAGTGCTGCGGCTGAATATATAAACGAGGAAGTGCCGGCGGCAGAGGATGCGCTTAACGGTGCTTGTGATATAATTGCAGAGATAATATCTGATGACGCTAATGTGCGCCGTCAGCTTAGATATATGCTCAGGGCACACGGTATCGTAACGGTAAAAGGCGCAAAAGACGATTTAGGCGTTTATGAAAATTATGCCGATTATTCTGAGCCTGTTTCAAAAATTGCAAACCACAGGATACTTGCCGTAAACCGCGGCGAAAAAGAAGATATGCTCAAAGTCAGCATTGAGCTTGACAAAGCAGTAGGAATGAGCGTGCTTACAGGTCTTTATGTGAACGGCTCAAATGCGTCATCGGCGCTTGTGTTGCAGGCGGCTGAGGATTCCTATGTGCGTCTTGTATATCCAGCGGTTGAGCGAGAAATCAGAAATGACCTTACAGAAAGAGCAAGCACGGATGCCATTAAGGTATTTGCTGAGAACACTGCACAGCTTCTTATGCAGCCGCCTGTCAGGGGTAAGGTGGCAATAGGGCTTGACCCCGGTTACCGTACCGGATGCAAAGTTGCCGTAGTTGATGAAACGGGTAAGGCGCTTGATACAGCAGTAATTTATTGTGCGCCGCCGCACAGCAAGATTGAAGAAGCAAAGAAGATAATCACTAATCTTGTTAAAAAATACGGCGTAAAGATGTTCGCAATCGGAAACGGCACTGCATCTCACGAAACAGAGGTGTTTGCGGCAGATCTTATCAAAGAACTTGACTGCGGCATAACTTATATGGTTGTCAGTGAAGCGGGTGCGTCCGTTTATTCAGCGTCAAAACTTGCGGCTCAGGAATTTCCGCAGTATGATGTTTCACTGCGTTCCGCCGTTTCAATAGCACGCAGACTTCAGGATCCACTTGCGGAACTTGTCAAGATAGATCCCAAGTCTATCGGAGTAGGTCAGTATCAGCACGATATGCCGCAGAAAGAGCTTAATCACGCACTTGACGCGGTAGTGGAGGATTGCGTAAATTCAGTAGGTGTAGACCTCAATACTGCATCTCCGTCACTTTTACAGCGTGTTTCGGGAATATCATCAGCAGTTGCGCAGAATATAGTGAAATACAGGGAAGAAAACGGAGCGTTCACTTCAAGAAATCAGCTTCTGAAAGTTCCGAAACTCGGTCCTAAAGCATATGAACAGTGCGCGGGATTTTTAAGAATACCCGGCGCAAAGAATGTTCTTGACAACACAGCCGTTCACCCCGAATCATACGAAACGGCTGAAAAGCTGCTTGAACTTTGCGGCGTTTCAAAAAGTGATGTTGCATCAGGCAATATCGTTCAGCTTACGAAAACTGTTGAAAAGCGCGGCATAAAAGCACTTGCCGGTGAACTCGAAACAGGTGAGCCAACGCTTGCTGATATTGTCAAAGAAATAAGCAAACCGGGCCGAGATCCGCGTGAGGAATTGCCTGCACCAATGCTCAGAACCGATGTTATGGGAATGGAAGATTTGAAACCCGGTATGGAGCTTAAAGGCACGGTTAGAAACGTAATCGATTTCGGAGCGTTTGTTGATATCGGCGTGCATCAGGACGGACTTGTGCATATATCTCAGATTTCAAATAAGTATATAAAACATCCGTCAGAGGTGCTCAAAGTTGGGCAGATAGTAACCGTTTGGGTGCTGTCTGTTGATACAGCCAAAAAACGTATTTCACTTACGATGAAAAAACCTGAATAATAAGTTTAAAATCATAAAAAAACGGCTTCGCTGTTCTGCGAAACCGTTTTTTCTATCTCAAATTTGTTTTTATAAATTGCCGTGTCTTTATATATTGCTCAATCTGGCTTTATTTCTTATAACATAACAAAAGGCGTCTGCTTTTGCAGACGCCTTTTAAATTTGCTTTTATTTAAGCAGTGATTTATACATTTTGATGTATTCGTTTGCCGATTTGCCCCAGCTCATATCACAGCGCAGAGCACGCTCAACAAGCACAGGCCAATATTCCTTGTTATTGTATGCGTCAACCGCTCTGTAGATAGCGCCAAGCATATCATAAGCGTTATAAGTCTTGAACGTAAATCCGTTGCCCTCGCCGTCACCGCAGTCGGAGACAGAATCACGCAAACCGCCTGTTTCACGCACGATAGGCAAAGTGCCGTAACGAAGCGCAACCATCTGTGAAAGTCCGCACGGTTCGCTCTTACTCGGCATCAGGAACATATCCGCTCCTGCGTAAATCTTTCTTGCAAGGTCTGGAACAAAGCCAAGTCTGAGACCTACTTTGTCAGGATATTTGTCATGGAGTTCACGGAAGAAGCTTTCATACTGCCACTCGCCTGAGCCGAGAACAACATACTGAATATCTCTTTCCCACAGGCTCTTTTCAAGCACTTCTCGCATAAGGTCAACGCCCTTATGGCCTACAAGTCTTGTAACTATGCCCACGAGCGGAACTTCGGGGCGCACTGCAAGACCCATTGTCTTTTGAAGCTCTTCCTTATTTTTCGGCTTGTTTGAAAAATCATCCGCGCTGTAATTTGCCCAAATTGCCTTGTCTGTCTCTGGATTATAACTGTCAGTATCAATACCGTTGAGTATTCCGCACAGTTTCCATGAGCGCTGATTGAGTATCGGGTCAAGACCGTATGAATACCATGGATCAAGTATTTCTTTTGCATATGACGGGGAAACAGTAGTAACTTTGTTTGCGCACTCAATACCCGCTTTCATGAAGTTTACAAGTCCGTCATACTGAATAAGATCATAATGCTCAGGGCCTATTCCGAGCACGTCTTCAAGAAGCTCATTGCCGTACTTGCCCTGATACTGAATATTGTGAATGGTGAAAACAGTCTTGATGTTTTCATAACCCATTCTTGTGGCATAGTAGCAGCTGTAATAAAGCGGTGTAAGCGCTGTCTGCCAATCATTGCAGTGAATGATGTCGGGTTTCCAGTCAATTGCAGGTATTATTTCAAGAATTGCCCTTGCAAAAAAAGCAAATCTCTCGGCGTCATCATAGTGACCGTAAATACCGTCCCTCTTGAAGTAATACTGATTGTCAAGGAAATAGAATATAACGCCGTTTAACTTTGCCTCAAAAATACCGCAGTATTGCCTTCTCCAACTTACGGGAACGGAAATGGAAGTGATAAATTTCATTTTATCCTTATATTCCTGCTTTATGGAGTCGTAAAGCGGCATAACAACACGGCAGCCTATAAGTCTTTTTCTGAGCGCTATCGGCAGTGAACCTGCAACATCACCCAATCCGCCTGATGCCATGAACGGATTTGCCTCTGAGGCGGCGTATAAAACTTTCATAATTTAACCTCCGGATTCTTAAATCCTTGTTCCCTTGCTGAGGGTAACAGGGAAGGTGGGAGCACCTGAAAGCTCCACGCCGTTTTTGATGGATACTTTCTTATCTGCAATAACATAGCTGAGCTTTGCGTTTTCGCCAACTACGGTATCCTGCATAAGAATTGAATTTTTGACAACGGCGCCCTTTGCGATTTTTGCGCCCTTAAAGATTATTGAGTTCTCAACAGTGCCGTCGATGATGCAGCCGTCAGCAACAAGTGAGTTTGTCAGGTGAGACTCAGCACCGTAAAGAGCTGTCTCTTATACACATCTCCGAGCCCACGAGACGGACTCCTATCTC
>URIN01000134.1 GCA_900547915.1 uncultured Clostridium sp.
GCTCGGAGATGTGTATAAGAGACAGCATAACATCTATATTATTTGAAAAACAACGGTAATTTTTCAAGATAAATTATATCTTTTCTATTGGCAGCATCACCTTCAGCTAGAGGAGCACAACAGCCCACTATCTCTGCGCCGAACGCATCTGCTACTTTTTTACACGCAGCAAGAGATTCGCCTGTTGAAATTACGTCATCAACAATAAGAACTTTTTTACCTGTAAGCAAATCTCCATCCTCATGACCCAAATAAAGGTGCTGAGATCCTTTTGTAGTAATTGAGCTCTCGCTGATATCAACAGGGTTATCCATATAAACCTTTACACTTTTTCTTATTACTATGTACTTTTTTCCACTGAGACGACTCATCTCATATGCAAGAGGAATACTTTTTGCCTCAGGAGTAAGTATATACTCAAAATCAGGTACACGCTTTAAAAGCTCTTTAGCACAGTGCTCCGTAAGTTCAACATCGCCGAAGAGAATAAAAGCTGCAATATCAAGCTTATCACTGACCGGAAATTTTTTAAGATTTCTTTGAAGTCCTGCAATATTTAAAGTGTAATATTCTTCGCTCATAATATCTTTTCTCCAAGTTCTACTCCGCCGATAAGATGAAAATGCAAATGCATCACTGATTGACCGGCATCTTTACCACAATTATTGATAATCCTGTAACTGTTTATTCCCTGAGACTTTGCAATCTCAGGGATCTTTTCAAATATATGAGCAACATATTTGGATGTTTCAGGTGTTAACTCATTAACACTGTCGATATGAACCTTGGGAACAATCAGCACATGAACAGGGGCAACAGGATTTATGTCTTTGAAAGCATAGATCATATCGTCCTCATAAACTTTATTTCCCGGAATATTTCCGTTGATTATTTCGCAAAACAAACACATAACAATCTCCTCTTAATTCATCATGCCTTTAACAATATCGGCAACTTTTGAAAGAGCATCATCAAGCTTTGTTATATCCTTGGCACCAGCCATAGCAGAATCAGGTCTTCCGCCGCCGCCGCCACCTGCAAGCTTGGCTATTTCACGAACAAGGTCTCCTGCTTTGACACCCTTTGCAACAGCATCATTGGCGCTTACTGCAACAATAGAAGCCTTATCTCCTTGTACACTTGCAATAACGCCAACGGTGTTACCGCTCTTCGCTTTTAATTCATCGCCCATTTTACGCAGTGCATCAGGAGTAGTTCCGTCAACTCTTCCAACATAGAGCTCTATATCTCCAATTTTAACTGGTTTTGAGAATACATCAGCACTCTTAAGTTTAGAAAGCTCAACATTAAGCTTTTGAATAGTTTTTTCTTTTTCGTGAAGTTCATTTACAACTGCTGTAATTCTGTTTTGAATTTCCCCTTCACCAGTTTTAAGTATTGATGACGCTGCTTTTACAACGGTTTCACCAGCATTAAGGTACTTAAGAAGGCCAAAACCTGTTACAGCCTGAATACGGCGAACGCCTGCAGCTACAGAAGATTCGGAAACTATTTTGAAAAGTCCTATCTGACCGCTGTTTGCAACATGAGTTCCGCCGCAGAATTCAAGTGAAAAATCACCAGCTTTAACTACCCTTACAATGTCTCCGTATTTTTCGCCGAAAAGCATCATAGCACCAAGCTTTTTAGCCTCATCTATCGGCATTTCCTTCATTTCAACGGGAACTGCCTTCATTATAAATTCGTTAACAAGATATTCAACCTGCTTAATTTCATCTGCAGTCATAGGATTGAAATGGGTAAAGTCAAAGCGTACTTCGTGCTCATTGACAAGCTGACCTGCCTGTTCTACATGACTTCCGAGAACTTGACGAAGAGCAGCCTGGAGCAGATGAGCCGCAGTGTGGTTCTTCATTATAGCTTCTCTGCGTTTTTCGTTAAGTGAAGCATTAACTGTATCGCCAACACTTATAATACCTTTTGAAACACTTCCAGCATGAAGATAAATGCCATCAGCATTCTTTGAAGTATCAGCAACGATAAACACATTGTCGCCGCTCTTGATAACGCCGCTGTCACCGACCTGACCACCTGAAAGCGCATAGAACGGAGTTTTATCAAGTACAACTGTACCTTCATCTCCTGCGCCAAGCATATTGCAAAGTTCTCCCTTTGAATTTATAAGAGCTACTACTTTGCTGTCAGACTCAAATTCAGTATATCCTGTAAAAACAGTCTTATCACAATCTATTTTAACACTTTCATTTTTCCAAGCATCAGCGCCTGCATCTTTTCTTGCAGCTCGAGCAGTAGATTTCTGATTTGCAAGAAGGGCATTGAACTTATCTTCATCAACAGTTATGCCACGTTCTTCAAGGATATCTTTTGTCAGATCAAGCGGGAAACCGTAAGTATCATTAAGCTTAAAAGCATCTTCTCCGGAAAAAACGTTGCCTTCCATATTTTCGATATACTCCTCAAGAAGAGCAAGGCCCGCATCTATAGTTTTTCCGAAAGACTTTTCCTCTGCCTCAATAACCTTGCGGATTATCTCTCTCTTACCTTCAAGGTAATCATATTCACATACATTCTCATCAATTACTGTATCAGCAACTTGGTAAAGGAAAGGCTTATCAACGCCTAAAAGTCTGCCGTGGCGGCAAGCTCTTCTGATAAGTCTTCTCAGCACATAGCCTCTGCCTGAATTTGACGGAATAACACCGTCTCCAATCATAAACACAGATGAACGAATATGGTCAGTAATTACACGGAGTGAAACATCTTTCTTTTCGTCTTCGTGATATTTTACACCTGCTATATCAGAGATCTTTTTCATTATGTTCTGAACTGTATCAACCTCGAAAAGGTTATCTACTCCCTGAAGTATGCAGGCAAGGCGCTCGAGACCCATTCCTGTATCAATATTTTTCTGGCTGAGTTCAGTATAATTACCGTTACCGTCATTATTGAACTGACTGAAAACATTATTCCAAAATTCAGTATATCTGTCGCAATCACAGCCGGGACCGCAGTCAGGCTTGCCGCAGCCATATTTCTCACCGCGGTCAAAATATATCTCACTGCACGGACCGCACGGACCTTGACCATGCTCCCAGAAATTATCCTCTTTACCGAGTCTTACAATATGAGACGGGTCTACACCAACTTCTTTTGTCCAAATATCAAAAGCTTCATCATCATTTTCATAAATGGTTACCCAAAGCTTATCCTCAGGCATTTCAAGCACTTTAGTGCAGAACTCCCAAGCCCATGCCGTTGCCTCATGCTTAAAGTAATCGCCGAAGCTGAAGTTGCCCAGCATTTCAAAATAAGTGCCGTGACGGGCGGTTTTACCTACCCTTTCAATATCAGGCGTTCTTATACATTTTTGGCATGTAGTTACTCTTTTTGACGGAGGTGTAACCTCTCCCGTGAAAAACTTTTTCATGGGAGCCATACCCGAATTTATCAACAAAAGACTGTTATCATTTTCAGGAACCAAAGAAAAACTCGGTAACCTGAGATGTCCTTTACTTTCAAAAAATGAAAGATATTTTTCTCTTAAATCATTTAAAGATGTCCATTCCATTTAATTTACTTCCTCTATATATTAAATATCAAACGATATTTTAAACTTCTTAAACAAAATTTCAAGGGCAACCTATTTAGACTAAGCTGCCCTTAAAATTCACTTATTAAAGCTTTTCAACAAGCTTTTTAAGTTCCATGATTTCTTCTTTTGTGAAAGTTAATCCCTTGCTCATTTTAGAATGATCGGGCGACCAATCCCTAACATCGATTTTGGGATCACGTCCATTCCAAGAAATCATATTGACTTCCCTTGTCCAGCCTCTGGCTGTTTCGGAAATAACACCGATATGCTCAGTGATTTCATATTTGATTTCAGGCATCAAGTCTCCTCCTTTGCAATTATTTTAAATTATCAACAATTTCTTTTGTATCTCTTGCAATCATAAGTTCCTCATTGGTTGCAAGCACAAATACTCTTACTTTATCGTTAGGCATGCTAAGTTCTGCCTCAGCGCCTTTAACAGCTTTCTGGTTAACAGACTGGTTAATGTTAACACCGAGATAACCAAGGTAAGAACATACTTTTGCACGAAGCCAGAAACCGTTTTCACCGATACCGCCGGTAAATACTATTGCGTCAACACCATTCATTGCGGCAACATAAGAACCGATATATTTAGCAATCTGATAAGCCTGCATTTCGTGGGCAAGAATAGCTCTTTCATCGCCCTCGTTCTGCTTTGCGACAATATCACGGTCATCAGAATAACCGCCTGAAATAGCGCTTACGCCAGACTGCTTATTAAGAATTTCTTCAACCTGCTTCGGGGTTAGGCTCAATTTCTGCTGAAGGAACGTAACAACAGACGGATCAATACCGCCCGAACGTGTACCCATCATAAATCCATCAAGCGGGGTAAAGCCCATTGAAGTATCAAATACCTTGCCGAACTTAATGGCGGCGATTGAAGATCCATTGCCGAGATGGCATGTTATCATTTTAATTTTTTCAATATTTACGCCCATTCTCTCTGCACAGCGGGCACTTACATATTTATGTGAAGTTCCGTGAAATCCGTAGCGGCGGATACCGTATTTTTCAAAATATTCATAAGGAAGCGCATACATATATGCCATAGGAGGCATTGTGCTGTGAAAAGCCGTATCAAAAACAGCAACCTGAGGAACCTTTGGGCCAAGAAGTGAAAGACAAGCTTCGTAACCCTGAAGGTTTGCCGGATTGTGAAGAGGAGCAAGAGGGATCATGCTCTCAACATCTTTTACAACTGTTTCATCAAACAGAACACTCTTTGTATATTTTTCACCGCCCTGAACTACTCTGTGACCTACTGCGTCGATCTCATCAAGAGATTCGAGAACTTTAAGATCACTCCGAGTCATAAGTTCCATAACAGTGTTGAATGCATCGATATGAGAAGGTATCTCACGATCAAAAACAATTTTTTCTTCACCAACACGGTAAATAATGTTTTTCTCGCCGCCCTCAATGGGAAGGCCTATTCTTTCTATTGTACCTGTCTCTTATACACATCTCCGAGCCCACGAGACGGACTCCTATCT
>URIN01000135.1 GCA_900547915.1 uncultured Clostridium sp.
ACACAAGGCTATTCGTCGGCAGCGTCAGATGTGTATAAGAGACAGGTATATAACGGTCCTGAAAATGGTCATGAACGCAGTGTTATATCAAGCTTTGAAAGCGCTTTAATAACACGTTTTACAGCAGCGTCAGCCTCTTCGTCTGTAAGTGTCTTGTCAGCACTTCTCATCTGAATGTTGAATGCAACGCTCTTTTTACCGCTCTCTATCTGTTCACCTTCGTAAACATCAAATAGGGTAACGTTTTCAAGTGTTTTACCTACTGCTGTGCGAATTTCTTTTTCAAGAGTAAGAACAGGAATATCTCTGTCACATACAAACGCAAGGTCTCTGGTAACAGCAGGGAATTTAGGCAGTGGCTTATGTGTGCGTGACGGCATCCTGTTTTCGTAAGCTGTTTCAACATCAACCTCTGCAATATATACTCTTTCACCGATAGAATAGTTTTCAGCTGCTTCAGGGTGAACTTCGCCAAGAGTTGCAAGCACTTTGTCGCCGATCTTGAACTGAGCGCATCTGCCGGGATGGAAAGTCGGGTTGTCACTTACCGGCACAATGTCGTATTCTGCTGTGTTAAGAACATCAAGCAGCTTTTCAACGATGCCTTTGAGTGTGTAGTAGTCAGCTCCGCTGCCGTAAACTCCAATAACTGCTTTCTGCCTTTCTATCGGAAGTTTGCCCGCCTCGGTGGGCTCATATACCGTTCCTATCTCATAAAGATAAGCTTCGGTGTTTTTGTGGTTGTAGTTTCTTGAAAGAACCTCAAGCATTGACGGCAGAATTGTTGTGCGCATAATGCTTGTGTCCTCGCCAAGCGGGTTCATGATAACAACCGAGTTTCTCAGCTGTGAATCTTTTGGAAGCCTTATTCTGTCATAGGCCTTCGGGCTTATGAAACTGAATGTGGATATTTCGCTGCATCCGCAAGAAAGAAGTGTTTCATTTATAAGACGTGTAAATTTCTGGCTGTCTGTAAGCTTTCCGTTTGCAACGCCGCTGAGCATTCTGTTTGGAATGTTGTGGTAACCGTAAAAACGGGCAACTTCTTCAGAAATATCTGCAATGTGCTCAATATCATTTCTGAATGACGGAGCAACTATATTTCCGTCCCCGTCAAAAGTGAATTCTAGCTTTTCAAGTATCTTTTTCTGCTCTTCTTCACTGAGGTCAATCCCAATAAACTCATTTATCCACTTGTAGTCAAATTTAACTTTTACGGGCTCTTTCGGCTTAACAAAGCAGTCAACAACTCCGTTTACAACATCGCCTGCGTCAAGTTCCTGTACAAGTTCAAGTGCTCTCTTGAGCGCTCTCATAGTAGCGCTTGGGTCAAGTTCTTTTTCATATCTGCTTGACGCTTCCGTTCTCATTCCGAGAGCTTTTGCTGTGCGTCTAACAGAAATTCCGTTGAAGCATGCAGACTCAAATACTATTGTTGTGGTATCGTCCATAATACCGCTGTATTCGCCGCCCATAACGCCTGCAACGGCAACGGGCTTGTTCTTGTCTGCAATTACAAGCATGCTGTCGTTAAGCTCACGCTCAACGCCGTCAAGGGTTGTTATCTTCTCACCGTTTACTGCGTTTCTTACATTTACTTCGTTGCCTTCAAGATAGCGCAAATCAAAAGCGTGCATCGGCTGGCCGTATTCAAGCATAACATAGTTTGTAATATCAACAATGTTGCTTATCGGTCTTACGCCGCTAGCACGAAGTCTCTCCCTAAGCCAGCGGGGGCTTTCCTTTACTCTTACGTTTTCAACAACAGCGCCGGAATATCTGTAACATTTCTCCGGTTCCGCAATGCTGACTTTAAGATGATCATTCACATCTCCGTGACCCGGTTTTACTTCAGGCTCGGGAAGTTTGAAGTCTCTGCCGAATGTTGCCGCGGCTTCACGCGCAAGTCCGGTTACGGACATACAGTCGCATCTGTTTGATGTTATCTCAAATTCAACGCAGGTGTCATTGTATCCGATTGCCTCGTGAATATCAAGGCCAGGTGTGTGCTCGCAGTCATCACCGAGAACGAAGATACCGTCAGCGCATGCATACGGAAAATCATTCTGAGTAAGTCCAAGCTCGTCAAAAGAGCAGAGCATACCGTTTGATTCAACGCCGCGAAGTTTGCCTTTCTTTATCTTTTCAAGGCAGTGTTCTTTTCTGTTGTAAACTGTTGCGCCGGGCAGAGCAGCAGGCACATAGTCGCCGACTTTAAGGTTCTGCGCACCTGTAACTATCTGGTAATCCTCACCTGCACCTACATCAACTTTGCATATCCACAGGTGGTCTGAATCGGGGTGGCGCTCAAGCGAATTTATCTTGCCTACTACTATGTTTTCAAGTTCGCTGCCCTCAACGTTGTATTCCTCAACCTTGGAGCCGGAAAGTGTCATAGCGTCACAAAATTCCTTGTCTGATATATCCTTTGTATCAACATAATCTTCAAGCCATTTTCTTGATAAAATCATTCTATTGCACCTCCCTTAAAACTGACTGAGAAATCTCAGGTCGTTCTCATAAAGCAAACGCATATCGTCTATGTTAAAGCGGAACATAACAAGTCTTTCAAGACCTATGCCGAATGCGAAACCGCTGTATTTCTCGGGGTCAACTCCGCCGTTTTTGAGAACCTTGGGGTGTACCATTCCGCCGCCGAGTATCTCGATCCAGCCTTCGCCCTTGCACATCGGGCAGCCTTTGCCGCCGCATTTGAAGCAGGAAACGTCTATTTCACAGCTGGGCTCTGTAAACGGGAAGTGGTGCGGACGCAGTCTTATTCTTGTGTTCTCGCCGTAAAGACGCTTAGAGAATGTTTCAAGCGTTCCCTTAAGGTCTGCCATTGAAATGCCTTTGTCAACAACAAGTCCCTCAATCTGGTTGAAAAGAGGGGAGTGTGTAGCGTCAACCGCATCTGAACGGAATACACGGCCGGGAGCAATCATTCTGAAAGGCGGCTCGTGATTTTCCATAAATCTTATCTGCATAGGTGAAGTCTGTGTGCGCAGAACGATGTTGTCATCAATATAGAATGTGTCCTGCGTATCGCGCGCGGGGTGGTCTTTCGGAATGTTCAGTGCCTCAAAGTTGTAATAGTCATATTCAACTTCAGGACCTTCCGCAACGTCAAATCCCATTCCCATAAAGATCTCTTTGATCTCGTCAAGCACTATTGAAAGAGGGTGCTTGTGTCCTATTGCCGGCAGCTTTCCGGGCATGGTTACGTCTATCTTCTCGCCAAGAAGCCTTTTCTCAAGTTCGTTTTTCTTGATTTCGGCGCTCTTTTCTGCAATCTTGCCCTCAATGTCTGCGCGAATTTCATTTGCAAGCTGACCAATAATAGGTCTTTCCTCGGCAGAAAGCTTGCCCATCTGTTTCAAGATAGCAGTAAGCTCACCTTTTTTGCCCAGATACTTAATTCTTGCTTCTTCGATCTGCTGAGCGGACTGCGCTTCATCAAGCGCTGCTGCCGCTGCTTTTCTGATTTCTTCAAGCTGGGTTTTCATCAAATCTTCCTTTCGTTTTTATAATTCGGGAACAAAAAAATACTTGCCCCCGTAACAGGGACAAGTATTGTTAATACCTGCGGTACCACCCTAATTTTTGCGTAGATAAATCCAAGCAAACACTCTTTGAGCCGTTAACGAGGCTCACTTCGTCCGCGCTTAGTTGCTCTGCTTTCGGCACGGCCGCTCAGAAGGGAACTTCACCTGATATGACTTTGCGGAGCTTTCAGCCGTGTCTCCGCTCTCTGAAAAAGTAATTATCCGGCTACTTTTCTTCGTCTTTGCGTTTCTTTATGCCATATATTATAATATACTTCCAAACTTAATGCAAGTATTATTTTAATCCATTGAGTATCAGCTGCAAATCTCGCTGATTTTAAACGTCTGAAATTCAATATAGCTGCTTGGTTCGGATTCATAAAGAACACCTATCGTGTCGTCGTCTATCTGAGTAAGGCAGGAATAGGCGAAAAAGCCATTGTTTATCTCTACATCCTTGAACCAGTCGATATGTGTGTATCTGCCTTTTACCATTCGCAGCTTTCCTATTGATATAACACCGTCACTCCTTGTTTTTTTGTTTGCGTGTGAGCAAAATACATATCCGTTTGCGGTTATGACGCTCTTCTGGCATTTCGGTGCATAAAGAGCCGTCTTGCTGCATTTTTCCCACGATTTTGAACCGTCTGAAGATATTGAAACAGGTGTTTTTCCGTATCCTTTTTGACGCCCGAGACCAAGTATCTCGCCGTTAGGAGTAGTTATCATCTGCCATTCGTCAAGATTTTCTGAATAAGGGCAGCGTGTCATTCTGTGCCATGTTTCGCCGTTGTCAATGCTGTAAATAGAAGCGGCGCCTTTTTTTGTGGAATACAGCGGCATAATTATTCTGCCGTCATCTGTTGTTACACCTACACCCGGCGCAACACCCAGAAAAGTACCGTCATCCTTGTTGAGTATCATATTGGTTATGTCTTTGGGGGCACTCCATGTTTTGCCGCCGTCAGAACTCTTAATCATAAATACATAACATCTCTTGGGTGATTTGAGCGGGGCTCCGAAAGTCGTTTTTGCTCCCATCTCATTTTTGCCTATGGCTCCGTTGAGATATATGTTGCCGAGATATTCATCTCCGCGGTAGAGAGCGCCTGAAGTCTCATCAACTCTGTATTCAGTTTCCTCACGTCTTGAGTTAAGTACTGCGCCGTTTTCACTTATGTAAAAGAAATTTCCGTCTCTGTCATAAATAAGAGGACGCATTTTGCCGTTTAGCATGGCATAAGGTACTTTCTTTTTATCAAGCAGCTGTTTTTTGTGAAGACCTTTGCATTCCGGCCAAAAATCTGCAATCATTATTATGTCTCCATTAGGCGCAATGGCCATGCAGGGGTCAATGTAAAATGCTGAGGCGTAGCAGTCGCTGGATACTCTTGTTTCTCTTGCGGGGGGCACGGCAACCGATTCAACGGGGCTCCATGTTTTACCGCCGTCTTCACTGCGCCTTACGGCAAGTTCTATATAGCCCCAGTCAGCACCGCTTGAAGCACGGTCAATAGCAGCAATAAG
>URIN01000136.1 GCA_900547915.1 uncultured Clostridium sp.
GCAGTTGCTTATAACAAAAATCTGCTACACGCTGCGTGAGGCTGTTGGCAGATAGGAGGATATAAATAATGATTGAAATCGTTTCCGTTTGCTTTAAGGATTCGGGAAAAGTTTATTATTTTTCACCGGGTGATCTTAAAATAAATCCCGGCGATTATGTTGTTGTGGAAACTTCAAGGGGCGTTGAGTGTGCACGTGCGGTCGGCGGAAATAAAAAAGTAGAAGAGGATTCTATAGTATCTCCGCTTAAATCTGTTTTGCGTATAGCTACTCAGAATGACCTTGATGTTCTTGAAAGCAACAGAAAAAAAGAAAAAGAAGCTTATGAGATCTGTAATCGAAAGATTGAAGAACATGATCTTGACATGAGTCTTTCTGAAGTTGAGTATTCATTTGACGGCTCAAAAATCACATTCTATTTTACTGCAGACGGCAGGGTGGATTTCAGAGAACTTGTAAAAGACCTTGCTTCTACTTTCCGTACACGAATAGAACTCAGGCAGATAGGAGTCCGTGACGAAGCTAAAATGATAGGCGGTCTCGGTATATGCGGCAGGCCGTTTTGCTGTTCAACCTTTTTGAAAGATTTTCATTCGGTTTCTATCAAAATGGCAAAGTCACAGGGGCTGAGTCTTTCACCCGGAAAAATAAGTGGCAGCTGCGGCAGGCTTATGTGCTGCCTTCAGTATGAACAGAATTCATATGACTATCTTGAAAAGATTACCCCGCGCCGCGGCAGTGTTGTGGATTGCAGAGAGGGCAGGGGAACGGTAGTTGACGCTTCTCTTGTTACAGGAAAACTCAAAGTAATGCTTGACAGTTCGGTTGAAGGTGCTGCTCCCATCATTGTAAGCAGAGAAGAGTGTGTTGTTGTATCAGCACCCGGCTCTAAGCACGGCGATTCCAAAAAGCACCGTTCAAAGCAGGATGCTTTTGATGAACAGTAAAAAAATTAGTCATCCCTAACCATATTTAGTACTTGAAAAATGGATTTTTTGTGTTATATTAATAATGAAAGTTGATTAAATCGCTTTCCAACAATTGATAGGAGGTGTACCCGGAATGGCATATAAGATTTCAGATGATTGCATTTCTTGCGGCGCTTGCGCAGCTGAATGTCCTGTAAGCGCAATTTCAGAGGGAGACGGAAAGTTTGAAATTGATGCGGATGCATGCATCGAATGCGGCTCATGCGCAAACGTTTGCCCCGTAGGCGCTCCGGCTCTTGACGAGTAAGATCTGTACATAAGAACAGCCCGGCGTTCAGCCGAGCCATGTTATAAAATTAAAGAAGCTGTCGTTAATTCGGCAGCTTCTTTTTTTGCTTCAGTTCGTTATTTCGATTATATCAACTATTTTAAGTTCGTTTCCCTTTACTCTGAATTTTACCTCAAAGCCTGCATATTCAAATCCGTATATTCTGCTTTCATCATCTTGATAAGCGGGGCGAGGGTCGTCTGCAAGAATTTTCATAAGTGCTTTTCGCTTTTTTTCAGGCATGATTTCAGTAAGTTCAATTTTACCACATACCTTAAGCGAGTGGTCTTTCTCATCATCTGCAAATCCGCTTTTTGCATCCGGTACACAGTCAGTGTAAGTTATGTAAGGTTTGATGTCGTAAACGGGTGAACCGTCAAGCATGTCGGCTCCGCCTATAATTATTTCACATTTTGAGTTGTTTTCAATAATTTCTTTCAGTTTCACACATGAAAGAGCCAGATTGTTCGGCCTGAAAGGGGAGCGGCTTGCATACACGCCTATTCTTGTATTTCCTCCCAAACGCGGAGGACGTACAGTGGCGTGCTTTTTTTTACTTTCGTTTTCAGAAAATCCCCATATTATCCAAAGGTGGCTGTATTGCTCAATTCCTTTAATATAATCGCGCGAGCAGTAAGGCTCTGATAGAACTATTTTTCCTTCTATTTCTTCAATTCTGCCGCTCTGTCTCGGTATTCCGAATTTTTCTTTAAAATCAGTAATTACTTTTCCTATCGGCTCAATTTCCATTTTAATCACCGTAAAGTCTTATGCTTGTTATTGAATTTTGTTTAAGTGTTATCTTTCCGCCGAATTTTGTTTTTTTATCATATTTAAAGTCATTATCACAGTCCGTAACGGCAATGTCAGCAAAAGCAAAATCACCGTTAATATCAATATCTATTGCCCTGCCTTCGTTTACGGCAATTAATGCTTTTTCTCCATAAGGTGCTTCAAACAAAAACGCACTTATGCCGTTTTCATAAAGGCTTTCACTGAGCACCAGTGAGCCTTTTGGAGCAAATTCAGTAAAATGTTTTAGTGCGTAATATCTTTTGTTGATTTTGTAATAAGAAAAACCGTTTGTGGCGCTTAAAAGGCCGTCACTGTAATCGTTTCCGCCCACATCATCGCTTATTTGGTTTACCGCTACCCACGCAGTCCAGCTTTCGGCCCCTAAGTCGCAAAGGTCGCGACCGATTATTCTTGCTGTAATCAGTGCACCCTCTATACTGTTTGTATCGTGAATGCAGGGCAGTTCACACCATTCGCTCATATCAAATCTAATGCGCTCATTTCTTGTAACGGTCTTTTTATAAAAATCACGCCTAATATCCATGTCATTATCGGCATGGTATGAATGAATTGCGAATGCCCCTAAATGTTTCATAATCAGTTTGTCAGATTTGAACAGCCTGAGGTATTCTTCTGTAAGTCCGCCTATTTCTCCGCTTTCAGGACCGTAAAGGCAGATGTTTTCCATATTACGCTCTTCAAGCTTTTCGGCGAATATGTGAAACACCTGTGCAACCTCCTGCGGTTCATAGTGGCAGCCCTCCTGCCAAACATTTTTGCCACCCCATTTCCACTGCGGCTCATTTATGGGGCTTATGTATGTAACGGGTATGCCGTCATCAATAAAATGCTGCGTTATTTCAAGAAAATAATCAGCAAATTTCTCATAATTAGAATACGGAAGATTGCATGTGTGGTGCATAAGACTTCCGCTTGCCTGTCCGCTTGAAGTAAAAGAGTAGTGCGGTGAGTTGGCGAATAGTATTACCGTGTCAATATTGTTTTCTTTAAGAGATTGCTTAAGAAATTCATACGCGTTTTTGTCTCTGCTGAAATCGTATGAACCCTCAAAACCGTCCTCATTCTCATCATCTTTCAATACATAAAAGGATTCGCACCTGCGCCACGGATTTGAAACACGGCAGTTGTTTTCATCCCACCCTGCGCCTATGTTATATCTGTATATGTTGAGCCCCAGCCCGTCGTTTCCGTATAAAAGACGGCTTATTTCTTTTCTTGTTTTTTCATTTGAAACATTCTGACTCCACCAACATGCGGAAGCCCCATAACCTTTTAAAACCTGCCGCGCGTTATCTGTGTAAAAGCATATTTTCATAATTTTTCCTCTCGCTTCTTTGTTTTTGGTTACAGTTTCTTTTCCATATAGATATGAGGACAGCCCTCATCAAGATAAATACCGCCCTTTTCGGTGAAACCAAGCTTTGCGTAAAATTCTTTTGCTCGGCATTGCGCGGAAAGTTCACACGTTTCTGCTCCTGCTTCTTTTGCTTTTTTGCAAAGTGCTGTCATTATTTCTCTGCCAAGTCCTGATTTTCTGTATTCTTTTAGCACGGCAACTCGTCCTATATGATAACTTTTGCCGCCGTTCTCAGTAAACATTCTTGCCGTTGCTGCCGCTTTGCCGTCAGTAAATAATACAGCGTGAAGGCTTCTGCCGTCTGTTTCGTCAAATTCTTCTTTAAATCCCTGTTCGTCCATAAATACCGTTTTTCTTATGTGTTTTGCCTCTTCCGGCAGATATTCGTATATTTTTATTTCTTCCATTTCTTACACCTTTTTTAACTTTATCATAAATATAACATTTATAAGCTTATCATTCAATATAATATTTTCTTGCATTTTAGAAGTTTTTGTAGTAAAATTATTTATCATTATAGATAAAGGAGAAGAAATGATGAAAAAAGTAATGAAAATTATGTCTGTGCTCCTTGCAATCGTTGTTATTGCGGCGTCATTCGCAGCTTGCTCCGGCGGAGCGACAACAGCAAAGGTTATCGAAATCAACCTTTCTGATGAGGAGTATGCATTCGGCGTAGATAAAAATCAGCCGGAACTTATGGAAGAAGCTAATGCCCTTATCGCTGAGATTAAGGAAAACGGTACTCTTGATGACATTTGTAACCACTATTTCGGTGATGGCACTCCGGTAGGCGTAACATCAGCTCAGCTTGATACTTCAAAGGATCAGCTTGTTGTTGCAACAAACGCTGAATTCGAGCCTTTCGAATACAAGAATGGTAACACTTTCTACGGTATCGATATGGAAATTGCTAAGCTTCTTGCAGACCGTCTCGGTAAAGAACTTGTTATTCAGGACATGAATTTTGACGCTGTTCTTCTTTCAGTTCAGCAGCAGAAGAGTGATATCGGTATGGCAGGTCTTACCGTATCAGAGGAAAGAGCTCAGCAGGTTAACTTCACAGATTCTTATTATGAGGCTTCTCAGAGACTTGTTGTAAGAAGTGATGATACAACTTTTGATAACTGCAAAACAAAGGAAGATGTTGAGGCTATTCTTAACGGCTTGGATTCTTCAGTAAAGATCGGCGGCCAGAACGGCACAACAGGTCAGTCATACGTTCAGGGCAGCACAGACCTCGGATTCCCTGGTCTCAAAGCTCAGTTCCAGGGCTATTCAAACGGCTCTCTCGCTGTTCAGGACCTTCTTAACGGCAATGTTGATTATGTAATTATTGACGCTGCTCCCGCAGAGGCAATCACAAGTTCTATCAACTCTGTAAACTGATTCTGATTTGAAATAAACACTTCTTAAACGACCTCGCCCCGAATGACGGGGTGAGGCTGTTTTTAAGTATAAAAAGGAATTGTTATGCAAAATTTTGATAAAAAATTTGAAGTCTTTCTTCAAAGCTTTATAGACGGCGGCGGTTACAATGATGTTCTGACAGGTCTTAAAAACACGCTTATTATCGCTGTGCTCGGTCTTATAATCGGTATCGTACTCGGCACGCTTATAGGCGCTGTCAGAGT
>URIN01000137.1 GCA_900547915.1 uncultured Clostridium sp.
GTATATACAGGTTTTGCATATTTCATGCTCATTTTCTGTGCGCTCTGTGCTATATGGAGTTTCTTCAATATGAGAGAGCGAGTGCCGCTCCAGTCCCGTGAGGAAATGAACGAAACTTCAATTTTGGAATCAATCAAACAAATATTTACTAACCGTCCGCTTTTTGCAATTATCTTTGCGGATTTCTTCAACAACTTCAAGGCAGTCGGCGGTTCTTCAGAGCAGTATTTCTGGCTCAACAATACCGGAAACCTTGCTAACCAAACGGTCTGCGGCCTTTTCACCGGTATCCCCAACTATCTTATGGTTCCGCTTGCCGCAAAAATGATCAAAAAGTTCGGCGCACGCACAACTGCGATTATTGCCGGTCTGTTCGGCGGCGTAGCTTATACGGTTACTTTCATTATAGGTTATCATCCATTTGGTCAAACTTTCGATGACAATTATATATTAAACCTTATTTGGGTTATTTTTGCCCTTACTATCTGCGGACTTCCCAATAAGCTTATCCTTGTTGTTGGTCCCGTACTTAACGCAGAAACTTTCGATTATATGGAATGGAAGCACGGCCTCAGAAACGAAGCACTTGTAACTACAGTTCAGGGCTATTTCACAAAGCTTGCAACTTCAGTTACCGGCTGGCTTTCAGGTATGGTTCTTACTTGGATCAACTATGTGCCTCTTACTGACTCTCTCGGAAACGCTGTTCCTCAGACAGACCCGGGCGTTCTTAATGGTATCTGGGCTGTATTCTGCATACTGCCAGCACTTGCAAGAGGTCTTTACGGTCTTTCATTTATTCTCTATCCTATCCACGGTAATCTCCGCAACCAGATGATAGCTGAGCTTGCTGATATCCGTGCAGACAGACTTGCTGAGCAGGAAGCTGCCCGTCAGGCTAAGCTGGATGAGGAAAACAACACTGAAGAATAATATGAAATTATATACGATAGCAATTGTTCCGATGCACAGGAAAATTCATTGTTGCTATTAACTAACAAAATAATCAAACCGCCGAAGTGTTTTGTTCACTGCGGCGGTTTTCTTTTGCCTTTTTGTCCGCAAAGCGCTTGCTCAATTGTGGTTGTTGTGATATAGTATTTGCGGAGATTGAATTATGAAAATAAGAGATATAGAATTTAAAGATATAGCCTTTCTTGCACCTATGGCTGGAGTTACCGATATGGCTTTCCGTGAACTCTGCCACGCATACGGCGCGGCATATACGGTAACGGAAATGGTTAGCTCAAAGGGGCTTGTAATGGGCGATAAAAAAAGCGCTCAGCTTCTTACACCCGGCAAGGATGAGGGCATTTTCGGCACGCAGATATTCGGAGATGACCCGCAAATTATGGCTCAGGCGGCTGTTAAATGTCTGCAGTTTTCGCCTGATATAATTGATATAAATATGGGTTGCCCTGCGCCTAAGGTTGCTATGAACGGAGGAGGCGCAAGCCTTATGAAAAATCCTGAACTTGCAGGCAGAATAGTCAGGGCCGTGAGAGATGCGGTCGATATACCTGTAACAGTCAAGATACGTAAGGGGTGGGACGATAGCAGCGTGAATGCTGTTGAACTTGCCAAAATACTTGAGGCAAACGGCGCTGATGCCATTACCGTTCACGGCAGAACAAGACAGCAGATGTACAGCGGCACAGTCGATTACGATATAATTGCCAAAGTTAAAAAAGCAGTTAATATCCCAGTTATAGGAAACGGAGATATTACCGATATTCAATCCGCAGCTAGAATGTTGGAAAAAACAGGCTGCGATGCCATCATGATAGGCAGAGGGGCTTTCGGAAATCCGTGGCTTTTCAGGCAGATAAATGCTTATATAGACAGCTGTATAGTTATTCCTCCTCCGTCAGTTGAGGAAAAAATGACCGTAATGCTCAGACACATTGCCAAAATGGTGGAGTATAAGGGCGAATATACCGCAATGAGGGAGGCACGCCGCCACGCCGCTTATTATACAAAAGGAATGAGGGGTGGCGCAAAATTCCGTGCTGAAATGAGTTCACTTGAAACTTACGATCAGTTAAAAGAGATCACTTTCAGAATATTAAAGGAGAATTCCTATGATTCTTAAAAATGTTTGCTTTTACAATGAAATTTTTGAAAAGGAAGTTGCCGATATTGAAATCGAAAACGGCAGAATAAAAGCAATAGGAGTAATTGAGGGCGAAGGCCGTGATATGAGCGGAATGACGGCCCTGCCGGGATTTGTTGATATACACATTCACGGCGCCGCAGGCGGCGACTGCTCAGACGCAAGCGCTGAAAGCCTTGATAAAGTGAGCGCTTTTCTCGCAAAGCATGGTGTAACTTCTTTCTGTGCCACCAGTATGACGCTTGGTCATGATACTCTTATGAATATTGCCGAAACCGTGTGTGAGTACAAGGGCAGAGAATCCGGCGCAAAAATAGCAGGCATTAATCTTGAGGGCCCGTTTATAGCAATGAGCAAAAAGGGCGCTCAAAACCCTGCATATGTACGTGCGGGTACAGTTGAGGAGTTTGATGAGATAAATTCAGCGTCCGGTAATATCGTAAAACTTATTACAATAGCGCCTGAGGCGTTTGACAGCGATGAATTTATTAAGAATGTCAGCAAAAAATGTGCCGTTTCAATTGGTCATTCGGCGGCGAATGCGCAGCAGGCTCAGCATGCGTTTGATATGGGCGCGCGTCACGCAACACATCTTTATAACGCTATGACGCCAATGACACACCGTGAAGCCGGCATTGTAGGAACGGCGCTTGATAACGAAAATGTTTTCTGCGAAATAATCTGCGACGGTGGACATGTATGCCCCGCAGTTCTCAGAAATACTTTTAAAATGCTTGGGGAAAACAGGGCGTGTGTTATTTCTGATTCGATGCGTGCGGCAGGTCTCGGAACGGGCGAGTTTGAACTCGGCGGGCAGAAAGTCTATGTCCACGAGGGCGGAAAATATGCAGTTCTTGAGGACGGAACGATAGCCGCTTCAATCAGCAATGTTTTTGATGAGTTCAAAAATCTGGTTTCTTTTGGTGTCGATTTCAAAACTGCACTCAAAAGCTGTACGATAAATCCGGCAAAGGCTATAGGTGCTGATGATGAGATAGGCTCTATTGCAACAGGCAAGGCGGCTGATATTATATTTGTTGATGAAGATTTTAATATAAAGGAAGTTTATATAAATGGAACACTCGCTTAATGTGGCGCTTATCGAACCGGAGATACCTCAGAATACCGGTAATATTGCAAGAACATGCGCCGCAACCGACGCAAAGCTTCATCTTGTGGGTCCTATGGGTTTTGAGATTACCGAAAAACGTGTGCGCCGCGCGGGACTTGATTACTGGGATAAACTTGATATTACTTATTATGAAAGTACAGCTGAGTTTTTTGAAAAAAACAAAGGCGCGCAGTTTTACTTTTTCAGCACAAAGGCACGAAATGTACACAGCGATATGAATTATGAAAATGGTTGCTTTCTTGTTTTCGGCAAAGAAACGAAAGGTCTGCCTGAAGAACTGTTAAAGTCAAATGAGGAAAGATGTGTTCGCCTGCCTATGAGGGGGATTATTAGAAGTCTTAATCTTTCAAACAGCGTAGCTGTCGGTGTATACGAGGTGCTGCGGCAGTGGAATTATCCCGAACTTTCACTAAAAGGCGAGCTCCACAACCTGAAATGGGACGATTGAACAGTAAAGTGTTTAAAACTTAATTTAAATAACGGCATAAAAAAGGCCCGCAGATATTCTGCGGGCTTTTTTGTTTGTGTATTCACTATATAACTTATGCGCTTCATGCTTATGCTTTTGTTAGGTCGGCAAAGGTTATGGGTACGGCTTTCTGAAGGTCATCAATTTTCATCTTTACCTGTCTTCCCACTCTGCCGGCGGAAAACATTATTTCGTCAAATAGAATCGCACTTTCGTCAATTGTTGTATCAAACTGCTTTTTCATTCCTATCGGTGAGCAGCCTCCGTGAACATATCCTGTAAGAGGCAGCAGTTCTTTCTGCGCTATCATTTCTATGTTTTTTTCACCCACGGCTTTTGCCGCCTTTTTAAGGTCAAGTTCCTTTTCAACGGGTATCATAAAAACATAGTGCTTTTTAGATTTTGCAACCGTTACAAGAGTTTTGAAGACCGCGTCAGGGTCTTCACCAAGTGAACGAGCTATATCTGCGCCCGTCAGTTTGCTGTTGTTTTCATATTCAAAGTGCTCATATGGCAGCTTAAGGCTGTCCAATACGCGCATAACATTTGTTTTATCCTCTTTCTTTCCCATAGTTTATCCTTTTAAATAATCCTTGACTTTCTGAGCGTTAAGTTTACCCTGCGCATATCCAAGCTGATAAATGTGCTCAAGCTTGTCCGTGTTTTTTTCAACAGCACTGCAGTGCAGGTCTTCGGCAGGTGCTATCACAAAGCATCTGCCTTCTTTTTCCATATTGAAAATATATTCAAGCTGGGCGTTATACATTTCATGTCTGTTCAGCACGGCGTCCGCAATGGCTGGGTATTTCTTTAATATCCGCCTTACCGCACGTTGTTGTTTTATTGGCTGCTTTACAAAACCCCGAACTTGGGTCAGAATGACTACTGCTTTTTTACAGCCGTCCTCAAATGCTTTTTTGAGAGGAATTGAATCGGACACTCCTCCGTCAAAATACACCTGTCCGCCTATCTCCACACCTTTGGTTGCAACGGGCAGGGCACAGCTTGCTTTAAGATATGGGCACCCAACTTCACGCAGGTCTTTCGGATAGAAGTATTCGGGTTTGCCTGTCAGCGCGTTTGTTGCCACAGCGCAAAGCTGAGTTCCGCTGTTTTCGTAGGTTTCATTATCAAGCGGCAGTATCTCATAAGTCAGCTCACCGAAATCCCAGTCGAGGTTAAGATATTGTCCGTTTTTGAAAGCGCTCTGAATACTCATGTATCTTTTGTCATTGCAGTAGTTGATTGTTATATCATGTTGGCGCCTGTAATTTTTACCTATATAAGACGCAGCGTTGCACGAGCCTGCCGAAACACCTATAACATATGGGAATT
>URIN01000138.1 GCA_900547915.1 uncultured Clostridium sp.
CGTGGGCTCGGAGATGTGTATAAGAGACAGAGTTGGAACTGGAGCGCGTTTGTTTTCGGACCATATTATTTGTTTTTCAGAAAAATGAACGGTCCCGGCACACTTTTTCTTGCGCTTGAGTTTGCGGCAAGATTTATTATAAGTATGGTGTTTTCCAAGCAGCTTACAGCGTTTGTTAACGGCGCTTCTTCACTTGTGCAAAACACTGATATTTCACCGGCTGAGTATTATGAAAAAATGAATTCGCTTATTCAGTCGTCAGATATTATGACGGCATATTTGATCCTTACTGCATGTTTGCTTGTTATCCATTTTATAATAGCTCTAATAGCAGATGGCCTTTACAGACGCAAAGTGTTTTCTGTGGTTTCTGATGTAGACAGCAAACTCGAATCTGGCACGGCATTTACTCCGCTTTCCATAAGTATGCAGAGTGATGCGGAACTTTCACCGTCTGAGATCAGAAGATTGTTTCTTGCCAGCAAGGGCGGAGTAAGCTTTTTCTCCCCATGCATAGCTTTTCTGGTTCTCAGTTTTATAACGGATATAATTTCTTATCTGTAATGCGAATTACAATTTGGTTATAATTTTAAATAAATTTATATTTTTATTGGAGGAAAATAATTATGAAAGTAAGAAAGGCAATTATCCCCGCAGCAGGTATGGGAACCAGAGTGCTCCCCGCATCAAAGGCAGTTCCAAAGGAAATGCTCAATATTGTTGATAAGCCCGCAATTCAGTATATCGTGGAAGAAGCCTTTGCCTCTGGCATAGAGGAAGTCCTTATTATTACAAACAGAAATAAGGGCGCTATTGAAGATCATTTTGACCATTCCTATGAGCTTGAGGATAAGCTTAAAGGAAACGAAAGCAAGAAGAAGATATATGAGGACGTGCTTGCTTGCTCTAATTTCGGAAACATTTATTTCCTTCGCCAGAAAGAAACAAAGGGTCTCGGTCATGCTGTACTTTGTGCTAAAAACTTTGTAGGCAATGAGCCTTTTGCAGTTCTCTACGGAGATGACGTAATCCTTTCTGAAACTCCTTGCACAAAGCAGCTTTGCAATGCTTATGAAAAGTATGGTAAAGGCGTGGTAGGTGTTAAGGAAGTTCCCGGAATGGCTATCACAAAATATTGCTCACTTAAGACAGAGCCACTTGAAGGCAACTGCTATACATGCACCGATATGATAGAAAAGCCAAAGCCGGAAGAGATTATGGGCAACTTCTCTATCCTTGGAAGAGTTGTACTTCCTCCGCAGATTTTTGATATTCTTGAGAATACACCTCTCGGAGCAGGCAATGAGCTTCAGCTTACCGATGCTATGAAAACTCTTGCGCAGACAGACGGCGTTGTAGCAGTTGATTACGAGGGCGTTCGTTATGATATGGGTAATAAATTCGGCATCCTTCAGGCAAATATTGAGGTTGGTCTCAAACATCCCGAAACAAAGGATGAGCTTAAAGCATATCTGAAGAGAATTGCCGCTGATCTTGATTAATTGGATTTGAGGGATTTCTTTGAACAATTACAATAATCCTAATCCTTACGGAAACAGCAACCAACAGCCAAACGGTTGTCAGCAGCCGAATGGTTATCAGCAGACGAATGGTTATCAGCAGCCTAACGGTTATCAGCAGCCGAACGGTTATCAGCAGCCAAACGGTTATCAGCAGCCGAACGGTTATCAGCAGCCAAACGGTTATCAGCAGCCGAATGGCTATCAGCAGCCAAATGGCTATCAGCAGCCAAATGGCTATCAGCAGCCTAATGGCTATCAGCAGCCGAATGGCTATCAGCAGCCTAACGGTTATCAGCAGCCTAACGGTTATCAGCAGCCAATAAACTTTAATAACGCATACGATCCTCAGTCTTCATATTATCGTATGAAGGCTAAAATGGAAAGACGAGAGATTCGCAAGGTCGGCAATATGATGGGTCTTTGCGTCATCGCTTTTATAGTTGTACAGCTGTTGTCATCATTTATACTGATGAGCAGCAGTTCGATGTATGACCTTTATTCGTCTTCATCCATATTTCAGAATAGTTTCGGAATCATATTTGTCGAACTTTTAGCAGTCGCACTGCCGTTCGGCATTATGGCGTATGTCAACAGAAAAAAATATGAAACGCCTCTTATTCCCAACAAGCATATAAACTTTTCGTCACTTTGCCTTTGGGTTGGTTTCGGAATGATGTGCTGCATAATCGCAAATTATATTGTCGGAATAATGATGAGCATATCCGAGTCGCTCGGCTATGAACTTACCCAAAGTGAGACTCCTGATCCGGAAAATATTTTTGCCTGCATTATTGCAGCTCTTGCAACGGCAGTTGTCCCTGCTGTGTGCGAGGAATTTGCTATGCGCTGTTGCTCACTCGGCTTGCTTAAAAAATACGGTAAAACCCTTGGCGTTGTAGGCGTATCACTTGTATTCGGTTTGCTTCACGGCAATTTAATACAGTTTGTATTTGCAACACTTGTTGGCCTTATTCTCGGCTTTGTTACAATTAAAACGGACAGTATTGTTCCAGCTGTAATAATTCACGGATTTAACAACGGAATGAGCGTCGTTGCACTTATTGTAGAGTATTTATATGGTACAGATGCAAGTGATAAATCAAGCGTTGCTATTTTCGTTTTCTGGATAATCGTGGGTATTATATGCACAATTATACTCGCAGTAAAGCAAAAACTCAGCCTCAAAATAGATAAACCGGCAGAGCATCCGTTTGCAAACACCAACGCACAAAAGATCGGCGCTTTCATTTCATCTCCTGTGCTGATTATTTCAAGCCTTTATCTTATTGTGTCCGTTTTAATGAGTATACAGAAGGCTTGATATGAATAATTTTATGGAAGAGGCACTGCGCCTTGCACAAGAAAGTTTTAATGAGGGTGAAGTCCCCGTAGGTGCAGTCATCGTTAAAGACGGAGAGATAGTAGGAAGAGGCAGAAACAGACGTGAAAACGGGAAAAACGCACTGTTTCATGCTGAAATTTCCGCAATCGATGAGGCTTGCAGAAACCTTGGCGGCTGGCGTCTTTGGCAGTGTGAAATGTATGTAACTCTTGAACCTTGCCCAATGTGTGCAGGTGCTATTATCAATTCCCGAATAAAAAAGGTAACTTTCGGCGCATATGATAAAAAAGCCGGTTCGTTTGGTTCTGTTGTGGATTTCAACACCTTGCCTTATAATCATAAGCCTCAGATTGAGGGCGGAATTGATGAAGCGGAATGTTCAGAGCTTTTGTCGCTGTTTTTTGAACAGTTGCGTGAAAAACGCAAAAAGAAAAACTGATTAAGAAACAATTCTGTTTAAAATTATTTTTACTATTTAAAAATAAATTAGGCTGCACCCGCTATTGCAGGCGCAGCCTTTTTTAATGTTTGAATCAGGATTGCCTTATCAGGCAATCAGCCCCTTACGGAGCGCAGGTTAACACCCGCCAAGCTTATTTCATTGATTCCTCATAAGCCTTGATCATCTTTTTACTTATTTGACCTGTACGGCTCGCAGTATTTTCAAGGATTTTACTAACAGAAGTGCCTGCATTCAGGTGAATTTCAAGTCTTGTTATATCTTTTTCAGGATATATGATTATTTCTTTGATATATCTTTCAATGAATGCCTTGTCTATCTCTTCACCGTCAATATGCTTTTCCGCAGCTTTCAGTATCGCTTTGATGTTTGAAAGCTCTTTTTTCATTTCCTGTTCTGTTTTTTCGCTGTTTTTTATTGTGTCAATCTGTGCCTGCAACTTTGAAATTTCTTCATCACATTCTTTAGTCATTCTAAAAAATTCACTGTCGCTCATATTACCTTCAGCGTTGAATTTCAACAGTTTCGTTTTCATTTTGTGTTGAGTTTCAAGCTGCTTGTTAAGTGAAATCAGTTCGTTCTTGTTGTCGTTGCTTTCAAGCAGTTCTGATACAAGATTTAGTACACAGGCTGACAGTTCTTCAATGTTTTGCTGACCTGATTTGAAAATGTCTTCAATTACAGGCTTTATTTCGCTTTCATATATTGCGTGGGAGGGACAACTGTCAGCGCCGTTGTTTATCTTTCCTGAGCAAACCCATTTAGACATTTTTTCTCCGCCTTTGCCTACTGCATCTTTTCGGTAGTAAGGTTTACCGCAGTGAGCACAGATGAGTTTGCCTGTGAACAGATTTTGATGAACTGTTTTGTGTTGTGCTGTGATTACATCCTGACTTCTCATATACAAAACTTCGTTAGCCTTGTCCCATATTTCTTCGCTGACTATTGCAGGAACGGTTTCTCCTGTTTCGTCCTTATATATAACCCATTCGTCCTCTGGCAGAAATTTTTGTTTCTTAGTGAACAAATCTGTTATAACAACTTTGTTTCCAACGAAGTATCCCTTGTATTTTGGATTGCGTATTATGTTTCCCATAGTTGAGTGAGATAACTTTTTTCCTTTTCTGTTTCGTATGCCTTTTTCATAAAAGTGCTTTTCCATCTGCTTCATACTGAATTTTCCTGTGGCATACATCTCAAACAGTTCTTTTATGAATTCAGCCTCTTCTTCATTTATTGTTAGCTTGCCGTCTTTTTTGTTGTAGCCGAACATATTGTTCGTGCCAAGAACTGTTCCATTTTTGATTGCCTGATGATGACCGAATCTAACACGGTTGGATATTTTTCTTGACTCGTCCTGTGCCATTGATGACATAATTGTCAGTCGCAGTTCGCTGTCCTCGTCAATGGTATTGATATTATCGTTTTGAAAAAATACGGCAACACCGCTTGATAAAAGCTCTCTTGTAAATCGGATACTGTCAAGGGTGTTACGGGCAAAACGGGACACCTCTTTTGTTATAACTAAATCAAAGAGTCCTTGTTTGCCGTCCTCAATCATCTCATTAAACCGTTCACGCTTTGCCGTTGATACACCCGATATACCTTCGTCAACATACCCTTCAACATATTCCCAGTTAGGATTGCTCTTTATAAAGTCTGTGTAGTAAGTTAT
>URIN01000139.1 GCA_900547915.1 uncultured Clostridium sp.
ACACAAGGCTATTCGTCGGCAGCGTCAGATGTGTATAAGAGACAGATATATAGTTGTGTTTAGGTGTTTTTATGAAGAGCCTTTTAATCTATCTTAAAAATTATAAAAAAGAATCTTTTTTTGCTCCGTTATTTAAAATGATGGAAGCAATATTTGAACTTATAGTTCCTCTTGTTGTTTCTTCAGTTATAGATAACGGTATTTTAAAAAATGATTACCGTAGAGTGCTTACAGACGCAGGCATTATGGTTTTACTTGCAATTGTTGGTATGTCAGTTTCTGTTACAGCTCAGTATTTCGCGGCGAAAGCTGCGGCAGGATTCGGCAGGGAACTTAGGTCTGATTTGTTCAAAAAGATCCAGTCCCTTTCTTTTTCTGAACTTGACAGTGCCGGTACATCAACTCTTGTTACTATTATGACTAATGATACCGCGCAGGTTCAAAACGGTGTTAATATGGTGCTGCGCCTGTTTTTAAGGAGTCCGTTTATAGTTTTCGGTGCTCTTATTATGGCGTTTACCATAGATGTTAAATGTGCCCTTATTTTTCTTGTTACAATCCCAATTCTTACAGCGGTAATAGTGGCGATTATGAGATACACTATGCCACGCTACAGATCAATTCAGTTTAATCTTGATGATCTTACACTTAAAACAAGAGAAAATCTTTCGGGCGCAAGGGTTATCCGTGCTTTCACTAGGGAAGCGGAAGAAACAGAAGGCTTTTACGAGCGGAGTAAAGCGCTTTCTCATCTTCAGAAAGCAGTTGGCAGAATTTCAGCTCTTATGAATCCACTTACTTATGTTATTATCAATGTTGCAATTATTGTCTTGATTTATGAAGGCGGAATCAGAGTTGATACTGGTGATCTTTCTCAGGGGCAGGTTGTTGCGCTTTACAACTATATGAGCCAGATACTTGTTGAGCTTATCAAACTTGCAAATCTTATTGTTACTGTTACAAGGAGTTTTGCATGTGCCTCCAGAATTGAAAATGTCTTTAAACTTGAAAATTCTCTTCAGCATACCGATAACTATGAAAAAGTTAATGATTATGCTGTTTGTTTTGATAATGTATCACTTAAATACAATGGTTCTTCAGAGCCCTCTCTTAAGAATATAGATTTTAGAGCTAAACAAGGAGATATTATCGGTATTATTGGCGGAACTGGCAGCGGTAAATCAAGCCTTGTTTCTCTAATTCCTCATTTTTATGATTCTACGGACGGCACCGTTTATGTTAACGGCGTTGATGTAAAGGCGCAGGATGATAATGAACTTCGCAGCAATATAGGTTTTGTGTTACAAAAGGCAGTGCTGTTTAAAGGTACTGTAAGAGAAAACCTTTTGTGGGGAAATAAAAATGCCTCAGATGACGAGATGATAGATGCTCTTAAAGATGCCCAGGTATATGATACTATTTTGGAAAAGGGCGGCCTTGATGCTGAGATAAAGCAGAACGGAGCAAATCTTTCTGGCGGTCAGAAGCAGAGGCTTTCAGTTGCAAGAGCACTTGTAAGAAAGCCTCAAATACTTGTGCTTGATGATAGTTCGTCCGCTCTCGATTTTGCTACTGAAGCTGCTATGCGCAAAGCAATTCTTAATCTAGATTATAATCCTACCATGTTTATAGTAAGTCAACGTGCGTCATCTGTAATGTTTGCTGATCTTATTATCGTTCTTGATGACGGTGAATGCGTAGGCTGCGGCAAACATGATGAACTTCTTGAAAACTGCGAAGTTTACAGAGAAATTTACGATTCGCAGTTCGTAAAGGAGGCAGCTGAAAATGACTAAAACTATTGTTAAAAAAGTACTTGGATATATAGGAAAATATAAATTTGTTTTAATCCTTTCAATTATTTGTGCAGCTGCTTCTTCACTCCTAACACTTTATGTCCCTATCCTAATCGGTCAGGCAATAGACTATATAGTAGGTCCTGGAAATGTAGATTTCGAGTCGATGACACGCCTTTTTATTAAAATTGCAGTAATTGTTGCCGTCACAGCTCTTCTTCAGTGGCTTATGAATGTCTTTAATAACAGAATTACATTTAACGTTGTGCGTGATATGCGTAATATGGCATTTAAAAAGCTTCAGGTTTTGCCGTTTAATTATCTCGACAGTCATCCAAACGGAGAATCCGTCAGCCGTGTAATTACTGACGCTGATCAGTTTGCTGACGGTCTGTTAATGGGATTTACTCAGCTTTTTACCGGGGTAGTTACAATCATAGGAACGCTTGCGTTTATGATTTGTATCAATTTTTGGATTGCTCTTCTCGTAGTTGTTCTAACCCCGATGTCTTTCCTTTTTGCTAGTTTTATTGCAAAAAGAACATATAAGATGTTCAGAAAGCAGAGCGAGGCGAGAGGCGACCAGACCGCTTTTGTTGACGAAATGATCACAAATCAGAAAGTAACAGAAGCGTACAGCCATAAAAAAGAAAATCAGGAGAATTTTGAAAAAACAAATAAAAATGTTGCTTTTTACTATTTTAAGGCTACTTTTTATTCATCCTTTGCAAATCCAGGTACAAGATTTGTAAATAATATAGTTTATGCTGCGGTTACTCTTTTCGGAGCAATACTTGCTATTAGAGGAAATATTACTGTCGGCATTCTTTCAAGCTTCCTTGCGTATGCTACTCAGTATACTAAGCCGTTTAATGAGATAAGCGGAGTAGTAACAGAACTTCAGAACGCAATTGCATGTGCCGGAAGACTGATTAATTTGATTGAGGAAAAAGAAATAGTACCTGATACTGAAGAGAAAAAAGTTCTTGACTGTGCAAAAGGTAAAATAGAAGTCAAAAATGTTGATTTCAGCTACAACAAAGATAAAAAACTTATCGAGAATCTTAACATCAGTGTTAAACCCGGTATGAGAGTTGCGATTGTAGGACCAACCGGTTGTGGCAAAACAACAATTATTAATCTTCTTATGAAGTTTTATGATGTTGATAATGGTGAGATATATGCTGATGATATTCCTTATTCAGATATAAATGTTCACTCTCTTCGTTCCTCATTTGGTATGGTGTTACAGGATACTTGGCTTAAAACAGGCACAATACTTGAAAATATAACAATGGGCAAACCGGATGCTACTCTTAATGAAGTAATTGAGGCGGCAAAAAAATCGCATGCGCATTCGTTTATCAAAAGGCTTCCTAATGGTTATGATACTTTTATAGGTTCAGATGGTGGTAATCTTTCACAAGGTCAAAAACAGCTTTTATGTATAACAAGACTTATGCTTGTAAATCCTCCCATGTTGATACTTGATGAAGCAACTTCAAGTATAGATACTAGAACGGAGTTACGAATTCAGAAAGCGTTTGAAGTTCTAATGAAAGGTAAAACAACTTTCATAGTTGCACACAGGCTTTCTACTATTAAAAATGCTGATCTTATTTTAGTGATGAACAACGGCAAAGTGATAGAACAGGGTAAACACAGTGAACTACTTGACAGACACGGCTTTTATTATAATTTGTATAACAGCCAGTTTGCAGGCTTTGATAATTGATATTGATAGGAGGACAATATGGAAACACTTGGTAACATACTAGAATCGATAGACGAAGTTGTCTGGGGACCTATCATGCTCGTCTTTTTGGTTGGTACGGGTATTTTTCTTACTTTTAAGTTGAACTTTCTTCCGTGGAGAAAGCTTCCTCAAGCATTAAAAATGGTATTCAGTCCCGAATCACGAAAGACTGATAAGGGAACAGGAGACATTTCTCCCTTTTCAGCTCTTATGACCGCACTTGCAGGCACTATAGGCACGGGTAATATTGTAGGTGTAGCAACAGCCATGATAACAGGCGGTCCAGGAGCGCTTGTTTGGATGTGGATTGCAGCTGCTTTCGGTATTTCAACAAAGTATGCTGAATGTGCTCTTGCAATTAAATACAGAGAAACTAACTCAAAAGGTGAAATGTGCGGCGGACCTATGTATACCATTAAAAATGGGTTTAAGCACAAAAAGTTTGCAATGATTTTAGCAAGCGCTTTTGCGGTGTTTACTGTCCTTGCTTCGTTTGGTATAGGTAATATGTCTCAGGCAAACTCTATATCATCATCTCTCACAAAAACATTTTCAATTCCGGACTGGATTACCGGTGTTGTTCTTGCCGTGTTAACCGGCATCATAATTTTTGGAGGAATCAAATCAATATCTAAAGTTTCTTCAGTATTGGTTCCATTAATGGCAGTATTTTACATAGTTTCAGGTCTTATAGTTGTATGTGTAAACTATAAGAATATCCCTGCCGGCTTTCTCACTATATGGTCCATGGCATTCGGAGGAAAAGCAGTTGCCGGCGGTATTGCAGGTACGCTCACCGTTTCAGTAATGCAAAGTATACGTTATGGCGTTTCACGAGGCGTATTTTCTAATGAGGCAGGTCTTGGTTCTGCTGCTATTACTGCTTCATCAGTAACAACTGACAGTCATGTAAATCAGGGTTATATCAACATGTGCGGAACTTTTATCGATACAATTGTAGTCTGCACCATTACAGGACTTGTAATTGCGTCATCAGGTCTTCTTGGCACAGTGGATGCAAACGGAGTAATGCTTGACGGAGCGGATCTTACTATCGCTTGTTTTGAGAGCGTTCTTGGAAAACCTGGTGCAATAGTAGTTTCAATCGGTATACTTTTCTTTGCTTGGTCTACTATCCTTGGCTGGGAATACCAGGGAGAAAAAGCACTTGAATTTCTCTTTAAAAAGAGATTTATTTGTTATGTTTACAGAGTGGTATTTGCTGTAATGGTATTTTTCGGTTCAGTCGCGGCTCTTGATGTTGCTTGGTCTTTCAGTGACATTGCAAACGGCTTGATGGCAATACCTAACCTTATATCTTTAATAGCTCTTTCAGGAGTTCTGAAAAAAGATACCATCCATCATCACGTAACTGTCTCTTATACACATCTGACGCTGCCGACGAATAGCCTTGTGT
>URIN01000140.1 GCA_900547915.1 uncultured Clostridium sp.
TCGTCGGCAGCGTCAGATGTGTATAAGAGACAGTATATACACCTTCGGATTTTGATTTTAGGTGGTTAAGATGTTATTTCAAGAAGATTGGTTTATGAGACAGATAGAAATGCTGCTGTCCACCATTATTCATATACTTTTAGAAAACAGTGAATCTCAGGAGACTGAACAGGATCTTGAAGTGCGCTGCCAAACAGAGCAGTTACTGGATGAAAAAGATATATGCGCTGCTGAAAATTATCTATTTGAAAAAGCAGAGCAATATTCTGGCAATCCCGTGTTTTTAAAAACAGCGCTTGATTTTTATTCACAGGTCAATAAAATGACCGATGAAGAGCTGGAACAGCATAATTTCTCACGTGATGAAATTTATGATGGTGTAAAAGAAATGTGCCGTATCAACGGTATTGATGACTCAATATTTTATATAATAGATAAATAATAATATAAAAATTAAGGACTGCTGATATTCAGCAGTCCTTTTTATTATGCTTTCTTATGAAAGATTATTTAGAGCTCTTGATAGCTGCCTGTGCTGCTGCAAGACGAGCAATCGGAACACGGAAAGGTGAGCATGATACATAATCAAGACCGATCTCATGGCAGAACTCTACTGAGCTTGGGTCGCCGCCGTGCTCACCGCAGATACCGCAGTGAAGTTCAGGACGGGTTGCCTTACCAGCTGCAACAGCCATCTTCATAAGGCTGCCAACGCCAACTGTGTCAAGCTTAGCGAACGGATCAGATTCAAAGATCTTTGCGTCATAATATGACTCAAGGAACTTACCTGCATCGTCACGGCTGAAGCCGTATGTCATCTGAGTAAGGTCGTTAGTACCGAAGCAGAAGAATTCAGCTTCCTTAGCAATATCGCCTGCTGTGAGAGCAGCACGAGGGATCTCGATCATTGTACCTACTTCGTACTTCATGTCAATGCCGGCAGCTGCGATTTCTGCATCAGCAGTCTCAACAACGATGTCCTTAACGAACTTAAGCTCTTTAGCGTCACATGAAAGCGGGATCATGATTTCAGGCTCAATCTTAACGCCTGTTTCCTTAGAAACGTTGATAGCAGCGCGGATAACAGCCTTTGTCTGCATCTTTGCGATTTCAGGATAGGTAACTGCAAGACGAAGTCCGCGGTGACCCATCATCGGGTTTGTCTCGTGAAGAGAATCGCAGATTTCTTTAAGTTCTTTAACACTGATGTTAAGTTCGCCTGCAAGTTCTGCAATTTCATCTTCTTTTGTAGGAACAAACTCATGAAGCGGAGGATCAAGGAATCTGATTGTCATCGGGAGTCCGTTGAGTTCCTTGTACATAGCTTCAAAGTCGCCCTGCTGAAGGGGAAGAATTTCCTCAAGAGCAGCTTCACGAGATTCAGCGTCTTTAGCAACGATCATCTTGCGGATGGACTTGATTCTGTCACCCTCGAAGAACATGTGCTCTGTACGGCAAAGACCGATGCCTTCTGCACCGAACTTAAGAGCCTGAGCTGTATCTCTCGGATTATCTGCGTTTGTTCTTACCTTAAGTTTACGATAGCTGTCTGCCCAAGCCATGAAACGACCGAAGTCGCCGCTGATTGAAGCGCTTACTGTGGGGATAGCTTCGCCATAGATATTACCGGTTGAACCGTCGATTGAAATATAATCGCCTTCGTTATATCTCTTGCCGCCGAGTTCAAAGTATTTCTCATCTGCGTGCATTGTGATTTCACCGCAGCCTGATACACAGCATGTGCCCATACCACGTGCTACAACTGCAGCGTGAGATGTTGTGCCGCCGCGAACTGTAAGAATACCCTCTGCGGATACCATACCTTCAATATCATCAGGAGAGGTCTCAAGACGAACAAGAACAACTTTTTCGCCTCTGTCTGCCCACTCTTTAGCGTCTGCAGCTGTGAATACAACTTTACCGCAAGCAGCGCCGGGAGAAGCGGCAATACCCTTTCCGATAGGAGTAGCAGCCTTAAGAGCAGCTGCGTCAAACTGATCGTGAAGAAGAGCGTCAAGCTGCTTCGGCTCAACACGAAGAACAGCCTCTTTCTCATCAATCATGCCCTCGTCAACAAGATCAACAGCAACCTTAAGAGCAGCTGCAGCAGTTCTCTTGCCGTTACGGGTCTGAAGCATATAGAGCTTGCCGTTTTCAATGGTGAACTCCATATCCTGCATATCTTTATAGTGGTTTTCAAGGTTCATAGCGATGTCATGGAACTGAGCGTAAACCTCGGGCATCTCCTCCTGAAGCTTTGAAATCGGAGAAGGAGTACGAACACCGGCAACAACGTCTTCGCCCTGAGCGTTGATGAGGTACTCACCGTAAAGGCCTTTTTCACCTGTTGCGGGGTTACGTGTAAATGCAACGCCTGTGCCTGACTTCATGTTAAGGTTACCGAATACCATCGGCTGAACGTTAACAGCTGTGCCCCATGAATAAGGAATATCGTTCATACGGCGATATACGTTTGCACGGGGGTTGTCCCATGAACGGAATACGGCTTTAACAGCCTCCATCATCTGCTCCTTAGGATCTGTGGGGAAGTCAACACCTTTTTCGCTCTTGTAGAATTCCTTGAAGAGTTTAACAAGCTCTTTCATATCGTCTGTGTCAAGCTCAACGTCGTAAGTAACGCCCTTCTTAGCCTTGAGTTCGTCAATGATAACTTCAAACTTCTTCTTTGAAAGTTCCATAACAACGTCTGAGAACATCTGGATGAAACGGCGATAAGAGTCGTAAACGAAACGTGCGAATGAAGGATCCGGATTGCCCTTGATAAGACCTTCAGCAACTTCGTCATTAAGACCAAGGTTGAGGATAGTGTCCATCATGCCGGGCATTGAAGCACGAGCACCTGAACGAACGGAAACAAGAAGCGGGCATTCGGGATCGCCGAATTTCTTTTCGTTGATCTTTTCAATCTTGGCAAGATATTCATAAATCTCAGCCTCGATTTCGGGAGCGATAACCTTGCCGTCCTCGTAATAACGGGTGCAGGCTTCGGTAGAGATAGTGAAGCCCTGGGGAACAGGCATGCCGAGTCTTGTCATCTGCGCAAGATTGGCGCCCTTGCCGCCAAGGAGTTCTCTCATGGTTTCATCGCCCTCAGAGAACAAATAAACATACTTGTGGCTCATAGTAATGAGTACCTCCCATATTCTTTTAATAAATTACCGGCGGAATATATACAGCTTTTTGCCGGCATATTGTGCTAGTATTATAGCATATAATAAATTAAAATACAAATATTTTTTTATGCAGTTGTTATATTTTCCTAAATTAGTGAAAAATAATATTGAAATCCCCTCGCTTTTAGTGCATAATGTAGTAGACATCATAAAAAAGAGAGGTTATTTATATGAAATGCGCAATTATTCTTGCGGGCGGCAAAGGCACAAGAATGAAATCCGATATGCCCAAAGTTATGTGTGAAGTGCTGTTTGAGCCCATGCTTTATTACGTTATTAAAGCCGTAAAAGAGGCAGGCTGCAAGGAGATCTGCGTTGTTACGGGTTATAAGCACGAGGTGGTTGAGGCTTATTTGCCTGATGGGGTTGAGTCTGCCTACCAGAATCCGCAGCTTGGAACGGGACACGCCGTAATGTGCGCACGCAGTTTTGTTGAAAGACACAGAGATGATGATATTCTTATCCTTAATGGTGACGGCCCGCTTATGGATGCAGGTACTATAAACTGCGCTTATGACTATCATAAAGAGAATGATAACGCAATTACACTTATTTCCGCAATCGTAGAAGACACAAACGGAATAGGTCATGTAAAAAGAGATGAAAACGGCAAGCTTATGTGCATAGTTGAGCACAAGGACGCAAGCGAAGAAGAAAAGAAGATAAATGAGTCAAACGCAGGAACTTACTGGTTTGCAGGAAATGAACTGCTTTACGCGCTTGATAATATCACAAATAACAATGCTCAGAATGAGTATTACCTTACTGACAGTCTTGCAATATTGCTTGGCAAGGGCAAAAACGCAGGTGCTTACGTGTGTGAGAACAACGAATCTGTTCTCGGTGCCAATGACAGAAAACAGCTCAACATACTCAACAATATTATGCGCCGTAATATTAATGACGCACATATGCTTAACGGTGTTGATATTCCGTGTACTGACGGTGTTATGATAGGTGTAGACGTAAAAATAGGCAAGGGTACCACCATTCTTCCCGGAACTATTTTGTGCGGTAATACTGAAATTGGTGAAAACTGTGTTATCGGTCCAAACAGCTATATCAAGAATTCAAAAATCGGTAACGGTGTTGAACTCAACAATACTCAGGTAACTGACAGTGAGGTTAAGGACGGCGCTGACTGTGGTCCGTTCGTAAGAATAAGGGCAAACAGCGTTATAGGTGAAAAAGTTCATATAGGTAATTTCGTTGAGGTTAAAAATTCAATTATGGGCGAGGGCACAAAGTGTGCGCATCTGACCTATGTGGGTGACAGTGATGTCGGCAGCAACGTAAATTTCGGCTGCGGCACTGTTACTGTGAATTATGACGGTAAAAATAAGCACCGCTGCAAGATAGGAAACGGTGCGTTCATAGGCTGCAATACCAATCTTGTGGCGCCTGTTGAGATAGGTGATTATGCGTTTACCGCAGCAGGCTCAACCATTACGGATTGTGTGCCCGAAAAGGCTCTTTCAATTGCCCGCGCAAGGCAGGTAAACAAAGAGGGTTGGGTAGACAAGAAGAAACCATATAAAAATATGAAATAAAAATATATTGCAAAATAGAGAAAAGGCACGGACTTTTGACAAGTTCGTGCCTTTTCTGTTTTTACGTACTTATAAAATAAGACCTGGTTTGCCTATGCAAACCAGGTCGTTTTGGTTGTTTTGCTTTACTTAACTGTTACACTCTCGGGAGCAGAGAAGTCACTGTAGAGTTTTGAGCCCTGGTAGTTTTTCCATGTTCTTA
>URIN01000141.1 GCA_900547915.1 uncultured Clostridium sp.
ACACAAGGCTATTCGTCGGCAGCGTCAGATGTGTATAAGAGACAGGTAAGTATATTAATTACAATAATGGGGTTATTATAAATACTGACTTTGCTTGGGGGCAATAAATTGACTTTCGATAATTTATGTATGAACTGCTTTGAAAGGCTTACTGAAGGCAGCATCTGCCGCAAGTGCGGATTTGACAATGATTCACCCGCTGACATGCTTTTCCTGCCCAGAAAAACTCTGCTTGCAAACAGATATGTAGTAGGCAAAAACACTGCTCACGAAAGTGATGCCATTTCCTATATGGGCTATGACACGGAAAGA
Source organism: uncultured Clostridium sp. (assembly GCA_900547915.1). GTDB lineage: Bacteria > Bacillota > Clostridia > Oscillospirales > Acutalibacteraceae > Eubacterium_R. The sequence continues at coordinate 313 of URIN01000141.1, forward strand.
GAATCAGTAGTAACAATTAGGGAACTTATGCCAAAGGGAATTGCCAACAGGCTTGAGGGCAACCCCGATGTTCACATACGTGAAAGATACAAAAAAAGCTTTGAAGGCTATAAAAAGTCTTTTACCAATCTTTGGAAAACACTCAAAAGTCTCAACTCACTTTCCGCAGTAATACCGGTTATAGATGTGTTTGAGGAGAATGAGACCGTTTATGCCGTTTCCGAATGGATGGCTACGGTATCCCTCAGGGATTTTCTTATAAGAAACGAAAACAACAATATCCCGTGGGAAAAGGCAAGACTTATGTTTATGCCTGTGCTTACAACGCTTGAGCGCCTGCATGAGGACGGAATTATACACGGCGGCATTAATCCCGAAAACCTTGTTTTATGCGGAGACGGAAAAGTGCGTCTGGCAGGTTTCTGCATAAGCGAATGCAACACGGCAAACAGCGAGCTTGAATTTAATGAGCATGAAGGTTACACTGCGCTTGAGCAATATGACAACAACCACAAAATATGCCCTGCTACGGACATTTACGCATTTTCAGCTTGCATTTACAGAGCGCTTGTGGGCACAAATCCGCCAAGTGCTCTTTCAAGGGAAACGAATGACCGTCTTATGATACCGAACAGAATAGCCGAGACTATTCCCGCCTATGTTATCAAGGCTCTCGGTGCAGGTCTTCAGATATATCCCGAGAGAAGAATACAAAACGTTTATGATTACAGAGAGCTCCTGAATGCAGCTCCGTCTGTTGTTGCAAAAGCGGCAGATATAAAAGCTGTTGAGGAACGTGTAACCCCAAACGAAGAAGAACCTCAGCCTGTACAGAAGGCAGTGAAACAGCAGCCGAAGAAGAAAGGCCCCAGCAAGGGTCAAATAGCGGCTATTGTTATTGCGGTTATCGTTGTAATTGCAGCGGCAATATATATTTTCGGATTTTCTGGTTTGATAGGCGGAAAAGAGCCCGAGACACAACAGACTACTGTGGCCCAGGTAACAGTACCTGACTTCAGTTCAGTCGGATACACAGAATCGGATATAAGAAACAGCGGCTCATGGAACAAACAATTCAAAATAACATTTGAATACGCATATTCACCCGATTATGATGCGGGTATAGTATTTCAGCAGAGTGTTGCCGCGGGTCAAAAGGTATCACAAGGCAGTGCAATCGTGCTTACTGTAAGCCGCGGAACACAGATGGTGGAAATCCCCGATGTAGGCGGGCTCAAGGAAGCTGACGCAAAGCAGCAGCTTGAAGAACTTGGATTTAAAGTTGAAGTGGTTTACGTATACAATGACGGCACTTATACAGCAGGAACCGTTAAGAACAATGACGGTGTTGCTCCTGAGGAAGGCTCATCTGTTGCCAAGGGTGAAACTATAATAATTCAGGTATACGGTGAAATTGAAACCACCACTTCAGCGCCGGAGCAGACGACTTCTGCAGCAATAACTGCAAGGTAATTTCGAATGGAAAAAGTTCTTAAAACCTTTTTTCTAAATATAACCTCTATTTTCAAAGATTATATGCTTACGGCATTTATAATAACTGTTTGCGGTGCTGCGCTGATTATTGCAGGAATAATTATATCTTCAAAAATAAAAGGCAAAAGCGCAAAATCTGCTCTTAAGGAAAACTTCAAAACAATTTGCGGTTCAACGGTTTGCTTGCTTTATGTGTCAATTATTTTAAATGCAACATTTTTCAAGCGGCTCTCAATGCCTGATCATGACCCTTTTTCAAATATATTTGGATGTTGGGGTATTTCGGAACTGCAGTATTTTTATGATCTTTCTTCCATATGGAACATAATAATATTTTTGCCGCTGTGCACACTTATTTTTATATTTTTTAAAACGGTGATTAACAAAACAGCATCCGATAAAACTATGTTTTTAACAGCGAGCGCAACAGGATTTTTGTTCAGTTGTCTCATTGAGTTATTACAGATAATATTTAAAGCAGGCACTTTTCAGATTTCTGACATTGTTTATAACACCGCAGGTGGTGTGATCAGCGTAGGAATATTCATTTTGCTTAAAAAAATATATCATTCCGCCGCTTTCAAAAAGGCAGAGATAAAAATAAAATCAATTGTAAAAAGCCGTAAAACAGGACGCGCCTTATGACGCGTCCTTTGTTTTTTACATCTAAAAAACGGACGGGGAAAACACCGTCCGTTTTGCTGTTTTTCATCACAAATTATTGTCTTTTAAAAACCTAAGCGTAGCCTTTCTTGATGCCTTAAATCCTTTTTTTATGAAGCCGTGGTCACCGTGGACTTCAACAAGAGTACAATTTTTATATTCCCTCTGTGCTCTTCTTGAATACTCTATATTTACAAGAGTATCCTCTATACCGTGCACAATCAGTACAGGCTTTTCAAAAGGAAGTATCTCCTTATAAGGGTCAAGCGAAGCTGCATCCAATGCATATTTTTTGCCCAGTTTTATCGTTATGGCATGAAATGTTTCCGGCACATGATCAGGCGCAAATTTTGCGGTTATCATATGCCCTCTGCGTGCGTCATCGGGAATGCAAAGCGCAGGATAATAAAGCAGAAGCGCCTTAACATCATCGCAGTTTTCCGCCGCGCAAAGAGCCGATACAAGGCCTCCCTGACTGCAGCCTGCAAGCACGATATTATTTTCATCCACATAATCAAGTCTTTTTACATAATACAGCAGATCATTCAAATTTTCTTTTTCTGTAAGAACACTCATTTCCTTACTGTTTCCGCTGCTCAGGCCGCTTCCGGACATACAGAAATCAAAAAGCACCGTTACATAGCCTGCCTTGACCAGTGTTTTTGCATAAGGACTTGTAATAGTTAAATTACTTGCAAACCCATGGCTTACAATTGCTGTTTTGCACGGATAAGTTGCGTTTTTCGGTTTGATTATTATTCCGCGCAGCGTATTCGAATGGCTGTAAATACTAAAAAGTTTTACGCTCATACTCGCACTCCTTAAGGTGTTATTTTATAAAGTACCGCACCGTGAGGTTCTATCATTGTGCTGAATTTATTTTTGACGCCTTTGACTTTTTCACCGTTCCAAATATTAAGAAGGTCATATGCAGCACCTGGCATCAGTATTTCGGACAGGTCAAATGATACTCTGCGTGCTTTGTCATCAGTATTGAAAACTGCAAGATACTTACAGTTTTTACCATTTGAAACCCAAGTTACCATACCTTTGCCGCTGTGCTCACTGCGTGAATGCTGATGCGCACCGTAAGAATTTTTGTGCATCTGCATAAATTCCCTGTTTGTAAGCAGTGAAAGTGTCCACTCGTCATTTTCTGGAAGATTACCTCCTAACATAAGCGGACTTCTGAAAATCCCCCACAGGGTCATCAGCGTAATCTGCTCAGGCTTTGTAAAATTAGTATATCTGTTTTTATCTCCGTGGCACTTTCCGTTTTTTGAAATTCTGCCGAGAGGCAGCATATCACAGTCCGGCCAAGAGCCGTTTCCGACTTCATTCTGCCAAAGCAGGCATTTATCAAACATATTATGAAGTTTGCCCCACTCATCCCAAAAATCGCCTGTAAGGCGCCACATATCCGCATTTTTGCGCAAATGTGCCGCATTTTTGATATCCGCTGGTCCGGGAGAGAGCGAAAGCACAATCTCTCTGCCGCAGTTACTTATGGCATTTCTTATCATCTCAATTTCATAAGCTGCGGAATACGGATTATCCCACTGCCTGAATTCTGTTACGCAAATATCATCGCACTTTACGAAATCCACGCCCCAAGAAGCATAGAGGCTGAAAATGGAATTGTAATAATCCTGAGCGCCTTCGCAATTTTTACAGCCATACATATCTGTATTCCAGGAACACACGGAAAAATGATGTGCTATATCACGGCATGTGCTTTTGCTATCCTTTACAGGCAGACCTGCATGAGCAGCCGCGCGTGGAACTCCACGCATAATATGTATGCCGAATTTAAGCCCAAGGCTGTGACAGTAATCTGCGATGGGTTTGAACCCTTTACCTCTTGCTGCGCTAGGGAAACGGTTTTCCGCCGGCATAAGTCTGCCATACTCATCCATGTTGAGCGGTGAAAAATTATTGTAATCATTATCAACAGCATTCGGCTCGTACCACTGTATATCGCAAACTATATATTCCCAGCCATAAGGTTTGAGATATTTTGACATATAATCGGCATTTTCAAGAAGCTGTTTTTCTGTTACTGCCGCGCCGAAACAATCCCAGCTGTTCCAGCCGAGCGGCGGGGTCTTTGCAGGTTTTTTATACATGTCAACACATCCTTCAGCATATTACTTAGAATAATTATAACCGTGTGAAAGGTAAAGTCAATATATTTATAATAATCGTTTACAAGAAAAATATGTAATACTTTTTTAATCGATTTTAAATTTTATTTATTTCTAAAAGTAATTTATTTTTACAAAACAAAAAGACCCGTATTTCGGCGAAACGCCGTATACAGGCTGTCTCTTATACACATCTCCGAGCCCACGAGACGGA
>URIN01000142.1 GCA_900547915.1 uncultured Clostridium sp.
TATCTTAGCGCTTACATGTTTGTTAAAGAAATTAACAAGCGGCCCCATACAAAACGCCGTGATTACCGTGCCTATTCCGATGTTTTTGATTTCCGAAAAGTTTCCTTGGAAAGCTGCTGTAAGACCTCCGCTGACAACGAAGCCTATAAAAACAACACACACATCGGTTATAACACGTGTCCATTTCATAGGAATTTTTGTTGCCTGAGTCAGCATGAATGCAAGAGTGTCATATGGACCAACTCCAACATTTGCCGTGAAAAACAAGCTGCTTGAAAAGCACATTGTTACTATTCCTGCCGCAAGGAGCAGGAGCCTTACCGGAAGACCGCTGTTTCCGAGGGGAGAGAAAAGCTTTTCGAAAAACTCGCAGGTGTAGCCAACGAATATCATATTAAATATTGTGCCTACTCCTACAAGCCCGCGGTGGGCAACTATAACCACAAATATCAGGATCGCGATATTAACAATCAACTGATATGTTCCAAAACGTATACCCACAACGGAGGAAACATTCATGTTCATCGAGGTAAAGGGGTCAACCCCGAATTTTGAAAGGGAGAAAAGTGAAACTGCAAAGCCTGTAATGAAAACGCTTATAAATGAAAGCACTGTGCGTTTAACCATATTATGTTGGATAAACATATCCTTAATGTAGCCATACGCTTCGCGCTTAAAGTTTTTCATCAACCATTCCCCGCACTGATTTTCCTCTCTTGCCATAAATTATATACACTTGTTTTAAAAAATCAATATTTTTCCATCAAGTTCTATGTTATAAACACAATGCACAATATGCTACTTTAAAATTTGTATAATATGCACAAAGAATTTTACGAGTTCAGCACCAGTTAATGGTTTAAACAGTTTCGATTTCTTTATCGTGCGTGGCGTTTTCTCTATCGGCTCTTTCTTTAAGTTCCTCAATCATTTGCTGCTGTTTTTTCTCTGTCATGTCGTAGAAAAACATTGGCAATACGGTGAGCAGGCAGGATATTACGGTAGTTATGATTATTATGTTGAATATGGGAGTCCTTACCGCCGAATCGTAAAGCACGTTGTAGTCGGTGCCAAGGCCGTAATGCCTGTAAAAGTATGGAAGAATGAAAGCGGAACCCATTGTGGCGGCGGTAACAAGCATACCGCCGAACTGTGTTATAAAGCCTTCAAGACGCTTGCCGGTTTTCCACTGCTGGTAGTCAAAGATATCAGCAGTCGCAGCTGAGGTGATAACGGCATCTCCTCCTGTTGCGAGTGTGGCAATATAAAGGCATGCAAGAAACAGGAACGGGCTGTCTGCTGTAAACAACATAAGTCCGGCAAAAACAGCGCGCATAACATTAAATGCTATCAGGCAGTTTCTTTTGCCGAATTTCTTAGCAAGAAGGGGAGCAAGCAACATTCCCGGAACAGATGCAGTGCCTATTACGGCATTCATAATGCCGAGAACACTGTCGCTTTTGATAACATAAGAACAGTACCACACAAGGATGTTGCCTATACCGCCTTTCATAACGCCGAATATCTGATAAAGGTATATCAGCCAGAAATATTTGTTATTCTTTATCTCTTTAATGCCGTCAGTAAACTTAACTCTTGCAACATAAGTTTTAGGAACTATTATCTTTTCTTTTGTATCTTTAAAAGTCCATATGCTCAGCAGAATGCCGGCAACAGAAAAAACGGGGAACATAACACGGTAAACTGCAACTCCGCGCATACCGCCTGAAAATAGTTCGGCAATTATAGGCAAAAGTATGCCCACTATGCTCGGTCCCAGATTGTATATAAATGCGCTTACAGAAAGCAGGGAAGTACGCTCAGCGCTGTTAGGTGTAAGAACTTGAGCAAGGCTTGAATAAGCAAGAGAATATGTAGACTGAAAAAGCATTGCCAAAGCATAGATAAGGCACAGAAGCACGCATTTCAGTGTGTAGTTAGTACTGGTTGGTATGAATGCCATCAGGCATATAAGAAACGCAGTGGGTATTCCTGTTATTATAAGATAAGGTCTGAATTTACCGAATTTTGTATTGGTGTTGTCAATAAGCATACTTATAAATGGTGATTTAACTAGGTTAAGTATGTTTACGATTGTTGACATCCAAACAAGGTGTACGGGGTCTATACCGTAGGCGGAGCCCAAAAGCAGGCAGTTAGCGTTAAGCGCAACGTAGTTGAAAAGGGAGTTTATTGTATTTACTCCTATACCTCCTACGCTGTACGCTGTAAATTCTTTATATGATATGTATTTACTTTCGGCGGGCTCTTTCCAATGATCTTTTACATCTTTTACAACGCCTTTTACAAGTGATACTGCGCCCGATAATGATATTTTTTTTGCCACAGCTGTTCCTCCGTCAGTAAATGTTTCCGTTGTCAGGATTAAAACTCAGTGTGTGTTCTGCTTCCGCCAACCTGTATTTAACGGTTATACGTTTTCTTCCTGTATATTCTGCACTTATTATCTCAGCTTTATCTCCTGTGAAAATGCCTTTAAGTATATTCATTTGTTTTTCGTCATAATCGCTGACATTATCGGATATGAACAGCAGAGAACCGAAAAGAGAATTTATTTTGGCGAGCAACTCTCTTTTTTCAATGTTCATTTTCATATTTGTGTTTCTTAGAAGGAACACGTCGGGATCATTCATAAATGCCCTGCCGTCAAGATGGCGGCGGAATATTGTATTGTTTACTGCGTGCGGAACAGAAACATCCTCACGGGTGGTCATTCTTGTCGGTGACCAGTAGTTTGTTACATCGGCGCCTATGCGGCAGTAATCTACCTTGCCGAAAGCGGGCATCAGCGGCACACCGCATCCGAGTATAAGCTTATCACCGCAGCATTCGCGCAGCAGGTCCATAGCATCGCACATTATTTCACCACGTGTTTTTCCATTCCTTGGCAGAATCGCTGCCGCATAAAGAAAATCAAGCTTAACAAGGTCATAACCCCATTCATACAATACGGTATTAAATACTTTTTTGATATATGCGCGCGCATCCTCATTGTATATATCAAGTGCATAAAAGGTTCCCCAGTTAGGACCTGATATATAAGGCTTGGAATTTTTATCTTTAACGAGCCAATCAGGGTGCTCCTTAAAAAGTACGCTCTTCTTTGTTGCTGCAAACGGCGCAAGCCATAATCCTGCCTTTATTCCATTGGCATGAATCTCTTCGGCAACCGCCTTCATTCCGTGTGGAAATTTTGTTTCGTCAGTAGTCAGCCAGTCACCTATTGCGCTCTGATAGCCGTCATCTATTTGGAAAAAGTCGATCTTAACGCCTGAATTTCCAATCGCTTTCAGGTCTCGCTCAACAATATCCTGAGTAACATTTGAATAATAGTTGTACCATGTTGTGTAGCCGCATGCTCTGCCGACTCTAGGCGCAGGTATTTCAAGCAGATTGAAATATCTGTCAAATACAGCATCATAATTTCCGCCTAAAACAGCGAAAGACATAATTTCACATTCGTTAAGAAAAGTTTTTCCCTCAAGGTCTTTGTCTATGTATATTAGATTTTGAGAGGTGTCAAAAGTTATAATAGTGTAACCTGTTCTCTCACTCATTGAGCCAAAAAGCTCTGTGCGTTCACCATTTCTTACATAGCCGTATGAAATGCCGTAGAATATACCTTTTTTATGCGGGAATTTGTGAAAAGTGCAGTCACCGGCTCTGTTTAAACCTGTAAATTGCCCTGCCGGCGAGTTTATATATGTTTCAACGACTTTGCTCAAACCGTCCATTTTATCATCCGGCATATATTCGCGTGTATCAGTCCAGCTCTGAAAGCCGTTTGCAAAAATGCGGCAGTCTGTGGAGAATTTGTACGGCAGTATTAGTCGAAAACTCTGTATGCTGATTTCTTTTATTGAATTCAGAGTTATTTTTGTAATACCATTGCTTGATGACAGTCTCACAGTGCATATATCATCTGACGAGCCGTTAAGCACGGCGCTTTCCGAGCCGTGTGTGTATTCCATATGGATTCTGTACTTCATATTTTTACCCCCTCTTGAAAATGAGCAGCAGAATACGCTATAATATATATTATCACATTATAATAAGCGATAAAATCATATAAATACTCAAAAAAGTTAGGAAAATCAACATGGGCAAAAGAAAAACAGATACTGGCAGGTCTTACTGGCGTTGTTACGACCCGGAACTTCCCGTTAATATTATGGTTATAGGCAAAACTTTTTGTGAGCCCGATTATTTTGTTGAGAGAAAAAATTCATCAATAAGCGCCTTTGAGTATATTGAAAGCGGCAGCGGTTTTCTGCAGGTAAATGACAAAAAATATATACCTCCCGAGCAATGCGCCGTTATTCTTCCAAAAGGCAGCAGCCACAGATATTATACGGATAAAACAAACAGGTGGAAAAAACGCTGGGTCGTATTTGATTCTGATATTCTTATGAATTTAGCGGATTTTTATCTGCCGAGCAGTCAGTATTGTTTTCCTAACTGCGATCTAAGCGAGCTGTTTGATGAAATAGATGATATTGCGAAAAGATATTCTGATGATTATTCATTGATGTGTGATGCGGTTGCTGTTGTACTGTATAAAATGATAATAAACATAAAACGTGCCGTGGAGGACAGCAGTTCTGATATATGTAAAAAAATATACGCAGATATAAATTCTTCAGCGGGCAGCGAATTTTCACTTGATGTTTTGTGCAAAAAATACGGATATTCAAAAAATCATATAATAAGGATATTTAAAGAGAAGTACGGTGTTACACCTTATAAGCTGTCTCTTATACACATCTCCGAGCCCACGAGACGGA
>URIN01000143.1 GCA_900547915.1 uncultured Clostridium sp.
ATAACGAACAGTTTCGCCTTTAGATATTCGGAGACTTTTTATGGAATACATAACAGTGCAGGATGCCGCAAAAAAATGGAATATTTCAGACAGATTAGTACAGAAATACTGCTCTTCGGGAAGAATTGACGGTGTTAAAAAATTCGGAAAGTCATGGTTAATCCCCGGCGACTCCGTTAAACCTGCCGACCCCAGAAAAGCAGCACCCGCAAAAACAGAAACCCAAGAGCCTCAAATTAAAGACTTTACAGGTTTTATGCCTTTAATGAATACGGCTTTCACGCCCGGCCATTGTATGGAATGTATAAATGATATGGAGGACGGGCCGGCAAAAGATGTTGCGTTAGCTGAATACCATTATTTCAGCGGTCAGCACGAAAAGGCAATTCAGGAATCAGAGTTGTACATTACCTGTTCTGACCCTGCTTCGCGCTTTTCAGCCTGCTGGATTTATGCTTACGCAAATTTGACAACAGGTAACATTAAACATGCTAAATACGCTTTGGCAGAAATTAAAAGCACACTTGAAGTAAATGCGGGAAAATCCTCTTATATTCGTGCTATAGAAGCTTTTGTAGTGTTTGCTTCATCTGTTCTTCTTCATCTTCCTCTGCCTGACGAAATGCCTCCGGTTGAAGAATTTCTGCCAATGCTTCCACCCGGGCTCAGAGCGTTTGCTCTTTATGTTCAGGCGCACTATCTTTATCTGAAAGAAGAGTATGCAAAGAGCGTAGGCGCAGTTGAAGCAACTTTAAATATGGGAGCAGACAAGTATCCTATACCTGCAATTTATCTGCATTTAGTAGCAGTTATGGACTATATGAGTCTAAAGCAAAAGGACCGCGCTCAAAAGCATCTTTTAGCAGCCTGGGAACTTGCCCGTCCTGATGACCTGATAGAAGGCTTTGGTGAGCACCACGGACTTCTCGGCGGAATGCTAGAGGCGGTAATAAAACCCGGTTGGCCGGAGGATTTTAAACGCATAATAGCCATTACTTATCGATTTTCAGCAGGGTGGAGAAAGGTGCATAACCCTGTTACAGGCCACGAGGTGGCAGATGATTTAACAACTACTGAATTTGCAGCTGCAATGCTTGCGGCAAGGGGATGGACAAATCAGGAAATTGCCCAGCATATGAACATATCAACACATACGGTTAAGCACTATATCTCAAATGTTTTGCAAAAACTTGGAATACGCCAGCGCCGTGAACTTAAAAAGTATATGCTCAAATAATTTAATATCCCAAAGAAATGACCTTGACACTGCCCGTTTTACATAGTGAAACGGCGGATGGCAAGGTCTCTTTTTTTTGCTATTATAGTTGTGGAATAGCTTTCGGTAATCAAAGAAATGATTACCGTTCATTAAATAAAAGGAGGAATAACAGAATGAAAAAACGTCTTATAAGTTTGGTGCTTATTTTTAGTATTCTGATTACCGCAGTCCCCCTTAATGCCCTTATTGCATATGCCAAGGGCAATACACTGTATGGTGATGCTGACGGGAACGGTAAGGTGGAACTGCTTGATGTAAATCTTATGCAGAGATATATCGAGGCAGATGAAGATGCTGAAAATAGTATCTTATTTAAAGAAGCTGATGTCAATGCAGACGGGATAATTGATGACATTGATATTCAGATGGTAAAGGATTATCTTGTAGGCAATATTGACAGCCTTACCCCCACGCTTTATACACTTACCTTTGTAACAAACGGCGGCGGAACCATTGGACCAATTGAAGCGGGCGAAGGTTATGTTTACAGAGGAGATATTCCAAATCCTGAAAAAAACGACTATATATTTGTAAACTGGGCAAAGGAAGACGGAACAACATATTATCAGCTTAGTGAAGTTATAAGCGAAGATATGACTTTGACCGCAGTTTATGAACCTATCGAATCTAACGAAATCATAAATATAACATCATTCAGTCTTGATGACCAGAAAACAGATGTTTCTTTTGATGTTGAGGGCGATTACAGCAATGCACAGCAGGTGAAATCTAACATAACCGTTTTGCCTAAAGACGGTTCTGACCCTGTTGAAATTGATGTTAAGGAAAACGGCGACGGCACATTTAACATTTATGCGCCCAATGGTTTTACGCCTGGCGCAACTTATGAGCTTACTTTGGGCGACGGACTTTATTTCGTTGACAGAGAACAAATGTACCGCACAGCATATTTTATCATCGAAAAAGAACAGGCAGATAATCTTAAGTATAATGCTGATATGGTGTTTATTAAAGATACTGCCGAGATGAAATATACAGTAAACGGTGAAACTTATGATGTTTTGGAGGCTTCGCTGCTAAGCAATACCGAAACAGAGGAAGAGATTTCGGGAAGCTTTACTATGTCAACCCAAAAGCTTGAAAAAGGCGATATAGTTTGTATTTATGAAAATATAAATCCTAATGACAGAGATTATACCAAAGAAACCTATGAGGATGACGCACTTGCATATATCCGTATTACGGCTGTAAGCGGAAATAATTATCAGTTCGAAAGCTTAAATGAAAATGACGCAGATGAAGTTCTGTCTATGCCTGACACGATTCCGTATCAGGTTGCTTCATTGCCTAATAGCGATGGTACTGTAAATAAAAATGATTACGACACATACGCACGCTCAATGCTTGGCGATACTGAAGCACCTGCTTTTGAGATAGACGATTTCATCGTGTTCTATACGGAAGAGTTTTCAAATTTAACTGAAAACAGTGCCTCTGCATACGGACAGGTAACAAGTGTATCGGGTGATACTGTTTCATATAAACTGGTAGATAAAGATTACATAGAAGAATATATGGGAATGTTTGTTTCCCAGGATATAGATGCCAGCAAGTATATTGATAAAGCAACACAGGAACAAATCGTTGAAAAAGTAATGGCTCAGGCAGAGGAGAGCGGTTTTGCAGAAGAAGCGGCAGAAAGAATGACTTATACTGCTTTGCAGACCGAAGATGTTCAGCAGAGGCTTTACAGCATAGGACTTACAAGCGCTGAGGTTAATTCTTTGAGCGGGTCGGGGCCAACCATGTCAGGAGCGTTTGGTTCACATGTAAGATTTGAAGTAGAACAGCCTGTTATTACTCCATCATTTTTTGAAAATAAAAGGTTCGCAAACGGCGTTGGCGTTATGCTTGAGGTTGCTGTTACAATGCACGTTGAAAAGAGAAATACCAACGGAACATTAAGCACAATTCAGCTTGAATTAAGCTCAAGTTTTGAGCAGGAAGTGGCTCTCAGTATAGATGCAAACGTTGAAGACAGATGGAAATGGTATCTGTTTATCCCTGTTCTTGAAGATCTTGACGTAACTGTTTCAGTAGATGTTCAGGATTACACGGGAATATCCGTAGGTGCAAAGATATACACTTTGGAAGACGATTTCGCAAAGAAAAAATGGAAGAATTTGTCTGACACTATTACTGGGCCAAACGCTTCTCCGCGTTATAGAGATATAGTTAGAAAAATAGATAAATATGCTGCCAAGGCTAAAAAAATGGCAGTAAAGGGAGAAGATAAAATTGAAGCTGTTCAGCAGGAAATTGAAAACCTTAAAGCACAGCTGCCGAAAATTCAGGTAGGGGATGAATTATATAGTTATGACGAATTAGTTAAAGATCTTAATTCAGAGGATGTCAGTGATTCCTTTGATGAGATTTTTAACGCAAATTCAGAATCTGAAGCAAGAACGGGTGTTGATAATTTAATGCAACGCTATCAGGAAATGCTTAATCAGGAATGTGATTGGGTTGAACTTTTCAATATCAAAATATTCGAGCACGAATTTCACATTAAGATTATAGCTGTTAAAGTAAGGCTTGGCGTTGTAGGAAGAGTTAATGTTAATATTGCTTTAGGCGCAGATATGGAATACCAGATAGGCAAGAGATATAGCTTCTGGATTCATATTATGGATTTAAAATCAGGCTCCAGTGAAACTGATTTGATTGACGAGCGATTTGGTTTCCAATTCTATGTTATGGGTGTTTTAGGATTTAGAATAGGTGCCAGAATTGACCTGGATTTAGGATTGATTTCTACTTGTATTGCCAGTGTGGGCGCTAATTTGGAAGTAGGTGTTTATTTAAAGATTTACGGCTATTTCATATATTATTTTGAAAAATTGCGGCCTGCGGGTTCAACTCAGTGGAATGAAACTGAAGAGCAAATGGGTGCTTTGTATTTAGAGTCGGGGCTTTATGTAACCGTTAAGTTTAAAGCGCAAGCCTTGGCGGGCGCTATAAGGTATGAGCCTACTCTTTATGATACGGAAATACCGTTCTTAAAATGCGGAGACAGTCAAAGTGTATATGATTTTGCGCTGTCCGAAAATGAAAACGACGCGCTCTATATCAGTGATGATGATAACAACAGTACAAACGGTATTTCTATGACAATACCGGATATTTACCTGAAAATGAAGACAATGAATCTTGTCAGCGGAGATATCAGTCAAGATGTTTATCCTTCAGGCAATTTTATAGTAACGTTTAACGATTCCCATTTCAGCTGGGACAAAAACGGAAAAATTTTAGTATCTCAGCCGGATAATGTTCGTTATATGAAATGTGATATGCGTATAGTATGGAAACCTAATAAATTAGCTTTCAGTAAATACGATATTGACATTACTGTGCCTGTAATATGGACGAATATGACACAGTCAGAGTTAAATGAAATGTACACCGCTGTTGTTGATGTCGGTAATTTAACAGATGGATATAAATCAGTATGGAATAACAGGTTTAACAGAATAGAAACAGTTAGCCTTCCTACTGATGAAGAAGT
>URIN01000144.1 GCA_900547915.1 uncultured Clostridium sp.
CACAAGGCTATTCGTCGGCAGCGTCAGATGTGTATAAGAGACAGATATTATATTGTAGGGTTTTTTAACCCAAAATTTCATTGAAAGGAGTGGTCGGAAAACATTTCCGAGATGACTTACAGACTTACCATCTTTAAACTTTAAGTCTTTTTAATAAACTGATTTAATTATTATGGAGGTAATTGTATGACAAGTGAAAAATTTACATTAAATTTCAAAGAGGCTGCCGAATACTTTGGTATCGGAGAAAATAAATTGCGCAGTTTGGCGAAAGATCCTGATTGCCAATTTGCTTTACACATAGGAAATCGCACAAGAATAAAGAAAGATGTATTGGCAAAGGTAATATTAAATTCAAACGTACTTTGATATTTAAAACTATTTACATATAACACAAAACAGAAAATATGAGCCTGATATGATACAATAAACGCGTCATATCAGCTCTTTCTAAATGAAAGGAAGATGCTATGTCAGAAAAAAGAAGAGATAATAAAGGAAGAGTTCTCCAAAAAGGAGAAAGTCAAAGAAAAGACAATCGTTATCAGTTTCGTTATACCGATAAGATGGGGAAGAGACGTACTATTTATTCTTCCGATTTAAATGACCTTAGAAAGAAAGAGAAAGTAGTTCGCAAATCTATTGAAAACGGTATTAATTATGCTGAAGGAAATATCACGGTTTTGGAATTGGTGAAACGATATATCAACTTGAAACAGGGTGTAAGATATAACACGAAAGTAGGATACGGTACCGCTCTTAACACAATCGAAGATGAAGAATTTGGACATAAAAAAGTAAGAGATGTAAAGATGTCTGACGCTATGCAGTGGTTAGTCGATTTAAGTAACGGCGGCAAGGGATACAGCTCAATAAGCAACATAAGAGGTGTTGTAAAACCTGCGTTTCAAATGGCCGTCAAAGAGGATGTGATTTTAAAAAATCCTTTTGACTTTCCTCTTAAGGATGTTATTGTCGATAATTCAAAAAAGCGTGATGCTTTAAATCCTCAACAGCAAAAGATCTGGATGAATTTTATTAAGAATGACAAGACTTACAGCAAATATTATGATGAGTTATATATACTGATAAAAACAGGACTGCGAGTAAGCGAGTTTTGCGGGCTGACTAAAAAGGACATTAACTTTGATGAAAAATATATAAATATAGATCATCAGCTCAGCAGGACCAAAGGCGGAAAATATTATGTGGAAAAAACTAAAACCAATGCGGGTACCCGTAGAATTCCTTTAACAGACGATGTTGCAAAGAGCCTGAAGAACATTATAGAACGCAGAAATAATCCAAAAAAAGAAATGGTTGTAGACGGTTACAGCGAATTTCTGCTTCTTGACAAAAATCAAAATCCAAAGGTTTCACTTCACATTGAAAACGAGATTCGCTGGGCAAGGAAAAAATATAATAAACTTCATCCCGAAGCACCTCTGCCGAACATAACACCTCATGTACTAAGACATACATATTGCACCAATATGATAAAAATGAATACACCGCTCAAAGTTCTTCAGTGTTTAATGGGCCATTCAAGTATTGAAGTAACGAGCGATATTTACACTCATTTAACTTCTCAAGATATTAATAATGTGGTTCAGCAACTTTATAAAAAAGAAAATAATTAGGTTTAAAATCCTGTTAAATATATAGAAAAAAAGGTACACCGATTTGACACCATTTTTGACACCATTTGACAGTAACAATGCGTGAAGTTATAATAAAATGTGTGTTGAAAAGATTTTTAATAAAAAGCCGAAAACCCAGTCATACCAACGGTTTTCGGCATTATAAAAGGAAAAACAATATATGATAAAAATCCTATTCGTATGCCACGGCAACATATGCCGCTCGCCTATGGCGGAATTTATATTTAAAGATATGGCTAACAAAGCGGGAATAGAGGAGAAGTTCTTTGTTTCCTCTGCCGCAACAAGTTCAGAAGAGATATGGGGAGGCGTTGGCAACCCGGTTTATCCTCCAGCGCAGCGTGAGCTTGCAAAGCACGGCATTTCTTGCGGCGGAAAGCGTGCTGTGCGTCTTAAAAAAGAAGATTATGGAAAATATGATTATATAATCGGTATGGACAGCGAAAATATGCGCAATATGCAGCGCCTTTTCGGCGGGGACAAGCAGGGAAAACTTTTTAAACTTCTCAGCTTTGCTGGCAGTGAAAGAGATGTTTCAGACCCGTGGTATACAGGCGATTTTTCAAGAGCATACGCCGATATTGAAAAGGGCTGCACTGCACTATTTGATAAACTTAAAAATGAATAAGGAGAATTGAAATGGAATACAAAAGATTTGAAAATACCGTTTTTGCAAGAATAGACAGGGGAGAGGAAATAGTTGAAACCCTCAAAAAGATTTGCGAAAAGGAAAATATTACGCTTGCTCACGTCAGCGCAATAGGAGCAGTCGGAGATTTTACGGTTGGTGTGTTCAAAACAGCTCAAAAGCAGTATTTTTCAAATAGCTTTAAAGGCGATTTTGAAATAGTTTCACTCTCGGGTACTGTAACACAGATGAACGGTGATCATTACTCTCACCTGCATATGAGTGCAGGTAATGAAAAAGGTGAAGTGTTCGGCGGTCATCTTAACAGGGCTGTTGTCAGCGCCACCTGTGAAATGGTTATTGATATTGCTGACGGCTCTGTAAACCGCCGTTTCAGTGATGAGATAGGTCTTAATCTTTTCAATTTTGACTGAGCATATAAGCCAATTTGATCAATCTAACAGAATTGTAATTTTGCCGTCATTTATCCGTAACAAAAATGTGTTATATTACCGCTGAAAGGATTTGATAAAATGTCTGTTTTGGGCAACATAATATGGTTTGTTTTCGGCGGCTTTTTCAGCGGCTTAAGCTGGCTCCTCGCAGGCTGCCTTTGGTGCATTACAATAATCGGTATACCTGTTGGAACGCAGTGCTTCAAAATGGCTGGTGTCAGCTTCTTCCCGTTTGGTAAAGAGATAGTTTACGGCGGCGGAGCAGGTTCTGCTATTTTGAATTTTTTCTGGATGATATTTTCGGGAATTCCGCTTGCACTGGAGCATTTTGTTTGGGGCTTGCTGTTTTGTATTACGATCGTTGGTATACCATTTGGCAAACAGCAGTTCAAACTTGCAAAACTGGCGCTTTGTCCGTTTGGCGCTGAGATAATAACAAAATGATTTAGGCGAATAATAATTGGTGTAAGTCTATCTCAGGCAGAAAGGAATACAGTATGGTAGAATATAAGTATGACACACAGCTTCTCATCGAGGGACACGATCTTGATGAGGACGCAATAAATGATTATTTTGAGGAAAATTTCAAGGGCGACTGCCTGCTTGCAGTTGGCGATGAGGATCTTATCAAAATCCATTACCACACCAACGAACCCTGGAAAGTGCTTGAATACTGCGCTTCACTCGGAGAAATATTTGATGTAGTTATTGAAGATATGGACAGACAGGCAAGAGGACTTAAAGGCTGATTGAAATTTAATAAAAAAATAACCCCGCACTCGGTTTGACCGTCTGCGGGGATTTTTTGTGTTTTATTCGATGGGCTTCAGATTTTTAAGGCTTACGTCAAGCACCGGGGCTGAGTGTGTGAGCGCGCCGCTTGAAACATAGTCAACTCCTATGGCGGCTATTTCCCTGAGCCTCTCCTTTGTTACGTTTCCTGAACATTCGGTTTCAGCCTTGCCGCCGATAAGTTCAACGCATTTTTTCATCGTGTCATTATCCATATTGTCAAGCATGATGATGTCCGCGCCTGCTTCAAGCGCCTCTTTCACCTGCTCAATGGTTTCCGTTTCTATCTCTATTTTTCTTACGAACGGGGCGTAATCCTTTGCCATTTCAATAGCTTTTTTAACAGAGCCCGCTGCGCCTATGTGGTTGTCTTTGAGAAGAACACCGTCCGAAAGGTTATATCGGTGGTTTCTGCCGCCTCCGACCGTTACGGCATATTTTTCAAACGGGCGCATATTAGGTGTTGTTTTTCTCGTGTCGAGCAGAGTTGTTCTTGTTCCCTCAAGTTCCTTTGCGTACTCGTTTGTTACGGTGGCAATTCCGCTCATTCTCTGCAGGTAATTGAGTGCGGTTCTTTCACCTGAAAGGAGAGCCCTGATGTCTCCGAAAAGAGTACCTAAAAGCTGACCTTTTTCAACTCTGTCTCCGTCTTTAATATCTGTTTCAAATCGAAAAGTATCATCAAGCAAAGTGAAAGTTCTTTCAAACACTTCAAGCCCGCAGATTATACCGTCTGCCTTGCAAATAAGCTGTGCTGTGCCCTGCTTTTTATCGGGCATAACTGCATTTGTGGAAACGTCTTCACTTGTGATATCTTCTTTGAGCGCATGTAGGATGTATTCATCCATATTAATCTTCATCGTTACACCACTTATCATAAAAAGCACGGTCCTTTCTCTTTATTTCGTTCATAATTATTTCTTTGAATTCTTTTTCACGCTCTGCTTTTGTTGGCAGTGAATCCCAGTCTGTATCAGGCTCGTAAGTTTCCTTCTCACTTGTATCTGCCGTTATAAGATCGGCGGCGCGTTTTGAAAATACAAGGCTTTCAAGCAGACTGTTGGACGCAAGTCTGTTCTTTCCGTGAACGCCGTTGCATGCAGTTTCGCCAACGGCAAACAGGTGATTCATTGAAGTTCTGCCGTTGATGTCTGTCTCAATGCCGCCCATCATATAGTGCTGCCCGGGAGTTACGGGGACTTTGTCCTTCGTAATATCATATCCCT
>URIN01000145.1 GCA_900547915.1 uncultured Clostridium sp.
GGTTGTTTCCGTTTCCATTGATGTGGACGAAGTGCCTTTTAACAGAGGTTACTACGGTGTTGACATCACTTTCTATTTCCGCCTTGAATTTGATACTTACTCAGCCCCGTGCACAACGCCTGAAGTGGCGGTGGGCTATGCGCAGTTTACCAAAAAATGTATACTTTACGGCTCAGACGGCAATGTAAAGGTATTCAAATCCAATCCGCAATCAGAAGCTTCTGACTGCCCTGAAGCACCGCACTACACAAATCCCACAGCAAAGGTACAGACGGTTGATCCTGTAATCCTTGCATGTGATGTTATTGATCTGTGCGACTGCTGCATTCCGCTTTGCACATCATTCCCACAGTCCATCCTTAAAAACTCACAGGATACCGTGCCGAGTGCAGGAGCTTCAAAAGCCGTGCTTGTAACGCTTGGACTCTTCAGCATAGTTCAGATGGAAAGAGATGTTCAGATACTTATTCCCGCATACGATTACTGCATTCCTAAAAGAGAATGCGAGTGCAATACTCAGAATCCGTGTGACACATTCCAGAACATCGACTTCCCTGTTGACGAATTCTTCCCGCCTGAAAAATCAGACGGCGGCGGATGCTGCTGTGATAAGGACGACAAGGATTCGGACGATAAAAAGTAAAAAAATGCTTTGTTGCGGCAAAACAAAAGGCCTGCCGAAAGGCAGGCTCTTTTTATATAATTATTCAAATTTTTTCTGTGTCAACCGTGCAGCATATCACACCTTATCAAGCTTTGCGAAATTGGACATCAGCTTTTTAGTGCCCGCCTTGTCAAACGCTATCTCAAGCAGCACATCGTTACCCATGGGCTTAGCCGAAAGGATAATTCCAGTGCCGAAAGCCTTGTGGCGCACTGTATCACCCACATCAAAACGTGCCGAGTTTCCTGATTTTTCATAACCGACCTGACCGAATTTGTGAGATGTAACAGCACTTCTTGCCTGCGGATTTTCCGCAAATGCGCTTCTTGTGAACGCGCCGCGCGGAGTAAACGCGCGAACGGTGATATCGTTTACAACGTTCATTGGTATCTCACGCAAAAATCTTGACGGTGAATTTCTGCCCGTTGTGCCGTAAAGCATACGGCGGCGTGCATTGAGAAGATATAGCTTTTCCTTTGCTCGGGTAATACCCACATAAGCAAGGCGGCGCTCCTCCTCAAGGTCTTCTTCACTGTAAATCGACTGATTGCCTGGGAATATTCCGTCCTCCATACCGGGTATGAAAACTATCGGAAACTCAAGTCCCTTTGCGGCGTGGAGAGTCATAAGCACAACGGCATCGTCATCGCTGTTATATGTATCTATATCCGAAACAAGAGCAACATCCTCAAGGAAATCGGAAAGTTCAAAATCCTCGTTTTCCTGCTGGTAGCGGATAAACATTGTTGAAAGTTCGTTTATATTGTCTTTTCTGTCCTGCGCAGTATCGGGATCTTCATCAAGATAATCGTTATATTCTGTTTTTTCAAGTATCTCCTGAAGCAGGTCTGAAAGAGACATACCGTCTTCAAGGCATTGCTGAAAATGCTTTATAAGATCGGCAAACTCACCCAGTCTGCGAGCTGAGCGCTGTGTTTTCTGAAATTCATCGGCACGCTCGCAAACCTCAAAAGCAGAAATACCCAAGCCGGTTGCAATCTCCATTACGTTGGCAATCATAGTATCGCCTATTCCACGCTTGGGAACATTGATAATGCGCTGCACTCTTACATTATCAGCTGGGTTATTAATAACAGCAAAATAGCTTACGATATCCTTTATTTCCTTGCGGTCAAAGAATCTGTGTCCGCCTATCACAACATGCGGAATACCGCTTTTTGCAAGCGTGATTTCTATATTTCTGGACTGCGCGTTCATTCTGTAAAGTATGGCGTGATCGCGCATTTTTCTGCCGTTTTTAACATTTTTCAATATCTCGTCCGCAATAAAAGAAGCTTCGTCTGCCTCATCGTCAAGCGTGTTGAAAATTATTTTTTCTCCTGCTCCTGAAGAGGTCCACAGATTTTTGCCCTTGCGGTTTTTATTATTCGCTATCACGGAATTTGCCGCATCCAAAATATTCTGAGTTGAACGGTAATTCTGCTCAAGGCGGATAACTTTTGCGTTTTTATACTGATGCTCAAATGAAAGGATATTTTCAATCGTAGCACCGCGGAAGCGATAAATACTCTGGTCATCATCACCCACTACGCAGATATTGTTGTACCCGCCTGCAAGCAGCGAAACAAGCACATACTGAGCGTGTGAAGTATCCTGATATTCATCCACCATAACATATTTGAACTGCTTCTGATAAAGCTCTCGGACATCATCATTTTCGTCCAGAAGCTTTACGGTATTGAAGATCATATCATCAAAGTCCATAGCATCCGCTTTGAGCAGTTCTTTCTGGTAAAGCTCATAGCACTCGGCTATTCTGGCTTTTCTGAAATCATTCTGAGCGTCCTTTTTATACTCCTCAGGCCCGATAAGACTGTCTTTAGCCGTACTCATTTCAGAAAGGATAGATTTATGGTGCAAAATTTTATCAGTTATTCCGAGTGATTTCTGCACGTGCTTCATAACACGTTTCTGGTCATCAGTATCATAAATTGTAAAATGTGAAGTATAGCCGATTCTGTCCGCAAAACGTCTTAAAATTCTGCCGCAGCAAGAATGAAACGTATGCGCCCAAATATCGCGTGCTTCCTCGCCGACTGTATTTATAAGCCTTTCCCTGATTTCGCCCGCAGCTTTATTTGTAAACGTGATTGCAAGCACCTGCCAGGGAAGCGCAAGCCCGCTTTCAATGATGTGCTGAACACGATTTACAAGCACGGTAGTTTTACCTGAACCTGCGCCCGCAAGAATCAGGAGTGGACCCTCTGTGCAGTCAACAGCCTGCTGCTGCATTTCATTTAACGCCATATGTACACCTCTGAAAAAATAAATAACCTGACCCGCAAATGTGAGTCAGAGCCTTATTGAACTATTATATAAAAACCGCCGCCGCAAAAAAACGGCGGTCAAAAAAGGGGCGCCGTGGGCACCCCCGTTTTATTTTGTTTTGAATTAACCAAGCAGAGTAAGGAGAACACCTGCTGCAACGGCTGAGCCGATAACGCCTGATACGTTCGGGCCCATTGCGTGCATAAGAAGGAAGTTTGCAGGGTTTTCTTTCTGGCCCTCTTTCTGGCTTACACGCGCTGCCATAGGAACGGCTGAAACGCCTGCTGAACCGATAAGCGGGTTTACCTTGCCCTTTGTAATAACATACATAAGCTTTCCGAAGAGAACGCCGCCAGCAGTACCCACTGAGAACGCAATAAGACCAAGCACGATAACGCCGAGTGATTTTGCGTTGAGGAAGCTCTGAGCACTTGTTGTTGCTCCGACAGACAGACCGAGCATAATTGTAATGATATTCATAAGCTCATTCTGAGCGGCTTTTGCAATTCTTTCCGTTCTGCCGCTTTCCTTAAGAAGGTTACCGAACATAAGCATGCCAACAAGTGAAGCAGCATCTGGAAGAAGAAGTGAAACGATAACGGTTACCATTATCGGGAAAAGTATCTTTTCTGTTTTTGAAACAGGACGCAGGGTATCCATAACAACGCTGCGTTCTTTCTTTGTTGTAAGCGCACGCATAATAGGCGGCTGAATAACAGGAACCAGTGCCATATACGAATACGCCGCAACAGCTATTGTGCCCAGCATATGAGGCGCAAGCTGAGATGTTACGAAAATAGCCGTAGGGCCGTCTGCGCCGCCGATGATGGCAATTGAACCAGCCTCTGCGGGAGTAAACTTAAGAAGAATAGCGCCGACATAGGTAAAGAATATACCAAGCTGTGCGGCAGCGCCGAGAATAAAACTTGACGGGTTTGCAATAAGGGGAGAGAAATCCGTCATTGCGCCTATTCCGAGGAATATAAGCGGCGGATAAATTCCCGCTTTTACACCGAAATACAGGAAATCAAGCAGACCTGGTGTGCACACCTGCCCCGCATCATTAACCATTCTGCCTGCAAGCAGATCTATAAATCCCTGCAAATCATGATACTGCACGGCAAGGTTTGCTCCCGGAATGTTTGCAAGAAGCATACCGAATGCAATGGGAATCATAAGCAGAGGCTCAAATCCTTTTTTAATTCCAAGCCAAAGGAAGAAAAAGGAAACGCCTATCATAATAAGATTGAGGTAACCGCCGTCCGTAAAGAAATAGGCATAGCCGCTGTTCTTTACGATATCAACAAGTGCGCCCCAAACGCCCTGTAAAATATCCATTCTAAATATCCTCCGTAAAAATCCACGTTAAAAAACGGGCTTTGCCGCAAACCCGTTTAAAATTATCAGAAAGGTCTTGTGTTATCCGCTATGGCAGCGGCAGCCCACGGGTTTCTGCCCGAAACGTTTTTAACCCTTATCGAGCGGATAGTTACCTGTTTTCCGCCCTCTGCGGCATAGATTGCAGCTGATATTGCAGCAACTATCTCGCCGCTGATACCGCTCTGAACTGCAGGTGCCGGAGCCGGAGCAGGAGCACTGACTGCAGGAGCAGCAGCCTTTTCAGGAGCCGGCTGAACTTTTTTTGAAGATTTTTTACCGCCCTCTGCGGCTTTCCCGAAGCCTTTGAATATTGCGATAAGTATTATAAGCACCAGCATTACAATAACAATGCCTGATATTACAACTGTTGAGGTCTGCACCCAATCAACACCTCCGAGATATTCTTTATATG
>URIN01000146.1 GCA_900547915.1 uncultured Clostridium sp.
CGAGATAGGAGTCCGTCTCGTGGGCTCGGAGATGTGTATAAGAGACAGAGTAAGCCCCGATACACTTAAACTTATCAACACGGCAATCGACCGAGAGAAACCGGACCTCATTGTATATTCTGGGGATCAGATATGGGGAAAGACCAGTTTTAACGGCAATGCCGAAAAAGTGGAAAGAGTTCTTCGTGAACTTACCTACCCTGCTGTTTCAAGAAAAATACCGTTTGCTATTTGTTTCGGAAATCACGACAGACAGGTTGGGCTTACAAACAGAGAGCAGTTTGCAATTTATAAAAAGATAGATTGCTTTGTGGGTGAGAGTGAGCCAGGTATTGACGGCTGTGCTAACCAGGTTATAGAAATTGCTGACGGAGATGAGCCAAAGTTTCTGCTTTATCTTATAGACAGCCATTCAAGCCTCAGCATAGGATATGACAATGTGCACGAAAATCAGATAGAATGGTACAAAAGCGTGCGTGACAACTATGAAAAGAAATACGGTCACGTTATCAACTCAATAGTAATTCAGCATATCCCCGTACCTGAAGTAATGGAACTTTTGCTTGAGGTTAAAAAGAACGTAAAGGGCGCTCAACAAGGGTTCAGGAACCACGCAGGCAAATGGTACATACTCAACAGAGATATGGTAAACAAAGAAGGATTTATGAAAGAATCCCCCGCCGACCCGATGGAAAATAGCGGTGAATTTGACGCTATGGCAGAAAAAGGCGATGTTAAAGGCATCTATTTCGGGCATGACCACAACAACTCTTTCAACGGCAAGGTGCGAGGCATAGACCTTGGCTACACACAAGGTGCAGGCTTCCACGTGTACGGTCCTGGCCTTGACCGCGGCGTGAGAATGATAAACCTTAAAAAAGACGGAACTTACAACACTTATGATGTAAGATACCGCGACATTATCGGCAAAAAGGTTAAAGAAAAACTGCGTTTCGCAATTTTGCAGATAATGCCCACTAATATGTTTGACGCTGTAAGCAGAGGCATTAAGATTGTTGCAGTCATAGCAGTTATAGCAATTATAATAGTTCTTCTTAAAATTTTTCTCGGATAAACGCCATATAAATCTCCCTCTGTTTTGAAAATTTTCTCAATAAGGCGGAGGACTTCGGCAACGATAAAGCCGAAAAATTAATCATCAAAACAAAAATCAGCCGTTGGGAGGGGTCATATGCCGGCGCTGTCAATAATGGTAAAACCCGCATCTGCGCTTTGCAATCTGCGGTGTGAATACTGCTTTTACAAAGATGTGGCACAAAGCAGAAAGTGCAGTGAACACGGCATAATGACACGTGATACCGCAAGGGCACTGATTGAAAAATCGCTTTCATTTGCAAACGGTGCTCCCGTTTCATTTACATTTCAGGGCGGCGAGCCGACACTTGCAGGCATTGATTACTACAAAAATTTTGTTGCCGATCTGAAAGAAATCAACAAAAAAAACAGCCCTGTTTATCTGAGTATTCAGACAAACGGAACTTTGATAAACGGCGAATGGGCTGATTTTCTTGCTAAGAACGGTTTCCTGACAGGACTCAGCCTTGACGGCGATTTTGAAGAAAATAAATTCAGAAAAGACGAAAACGGCAAAAATTCATTTTACAATATTCTGAAGGCCGCCGAAACGCTGAAAAAGCACCGCGCCGAATTCAATGTGCTTGCCGTTTTAACAGGATATTCATCACGCCGCGGCACTGAAATCTATAAATTTTTTAAAAGTGAGGGTTTTAAAAACATTCAGTTTATCCCCTGCCTTAAACCTTTCGGTTTTCAAGGTGAAAGCGAGCTTTTTATGACGGCAAAAGAATACGCCGATTTTCTGACAAGCGTTTTTCCGCTTTATGCCGATGATTACAGAAAAGGCAGGTATACAAGTGTTCGTCAGTTTGACAACTGGGTGCGGCTCTGGCTGGGCGGTGCGGCGGAACAATGCGGAATGAATGGTTTTTGCTCCCGCCAATTCGTATGTGAAGGCGGCGGAAACATCTATCCGTGTGACTTTTACTGCACGGACGAATATCTGCTTGGCAACATAAACGAACTATCATTTGAGGATATTGCATTCTGCAACACCGCAAAAAGTTTTGTGAGCGGAAGTGCCGAAATGCCGGACAGATGCGCCGGCTGTGAATATTTTAAACTTTGCAGAGCGGGCGGCTGCAAACGCACAAGGCAAAGCGCCGACTACTGCGAAGCGTATAAAAAGTTTTTCAAAGAATGTCTGCCGATGTTCGAATATTTTGATAATCTTAAAAACAATAAATAAGAAAACAAAAACCCGCAGGCATTCCACCGCCTGCGGGTCTTATTTTTGCTGAGTGATTATTCCTCAATTCCGAGAATATCATTTGCCGTATTAGTCTCAAGCATCTCCACGCTTTTAAGATTTTTCTGAATGATAGAATTGCGGTGGTCCGCCTCATCAAGTGCTTTGCCTGCCGCCTCAATTTTATCCTTTGCTTTCTGAAGAAGCGTGCCGAATTTTTCATACTGCGTTTTTGCCGCTCCGAGAACTTTCCACACTTCATTTGCCTTTTTATTGATTGCAATAGTTCTAAAGCCCATTGCAAGCGAGTTGAGCAGAGCCGTAATGGTGCTGGGACCGGCTATCATAACTCCCTGCGCCTGAAGAGTTTCCGCAAGTCCGCTCTTGCCTGAAGCTATCTCAGCATACAATCCCTCCGTTGCAAGATAAAGAATTGCAAACGGTGTTGTGTTAGGCGGGGCAATATATTTTTTAACAAGCTTTGCCTCATCCTTGACTCTGTTTTCAAGCGCTTTTCGTGCTTTTTCAAGTTCATCATAATTGCCCTGCTCTGCGGCATTTGAAAGCCTTATATAATCTTCCATAGGGAATTTAGAATCTATGGGAAGATAAGTAACAGCGTCATTATCCTTAGCAGGGATACGCACTGCAAACTCTACCCTGCCGTCATAAGCGGGGTTTGTCTTTACGTTTGAATCATACATATTCGGGATAGTTTCATCAAGAATATTGCCAAGCTGTACTTCCGCCCACGTGCCTCTTGCCTTTACGTTTGTAAGCACCTTGTTAAGGCTTTTTACATTATCGGTAACTCCGGACGAAAGTTCTTTCATTTCTCCCAGACTCTTATAAACATTTGAAAGCTGTTCAGAAACGGTCTTGAATGAAGCGTTAAGGCGCTGATTGAGAGTATCAGCAAGTTTTTCATCAACCGTTTTGCGCATTTCATCAAGCTTTTTCTCATTGCTGTCCTGCATTTTTGTTATGGACGCAGAAATCTTTTCAGCCTGCTTTTCTGAATTTTCGGTAAGCGTTTCGTTTATTTTTATCATCTGCTGATAATTTTTCTCTGTAAGCTCCTGCATACTTCTTGAAACTTCTCGCAGGGATTTATCAGTTTGGGATGTAAGAAAATCGAGCCTGCCCGAAAGATTTTCCAGCTTTTCCGCCACAGGTTTAATCTCTGCGGCAGAATTATCCTCCTTCGGTTTATTTTTTATTGAAACTATAAGGGCCGCGGCGCTTATCACTATTAGCACCGCAAGCAATATCACAATTAAAATCTCCATAATTACCTCCGTATAACTGAATAATATTTTATCATAAAAACGACCAGTCTACAATAAATATTTGAACTTTGGGCGGCAAAGACCGAAAAAGCGTACTTGCACCATCAAGGCACACTTGCAAACAGAGTTTTATGCTGATATAATATCACAGAGGTAAGAATATGGATAATTTATGGATAAAAAATTTAAGAAAAGTTGAACCTTATGTACCCGGTGAGCAGAGCAAGGAAAAGGATATAGTAAAACTAAACGCTAACGAAAACCCCTATCCTCCGTCTCCCGCAGTAATCGAGGTCATTAACAATTTTGACTGTAAAGGGTTGAAACTTTACCCCGATGCTAACGCCGCTGAATTTAAGACAGCAATTGCAGAATTTTACGGCGTGAAAAAAGAAAACGTATTTATAGGCAACGGCTCAGATGATGTGCTTGCGCTTTCTTTCCAGTCTTTTTTCAACAGCGAAAAACCGATAGTGTACCCTGATATAACTTACAGCTTTTACCCCGTGTGGTGCGAGCTTTTCTCTATTCCTTACAAAAACTACCCGCTTGGCAGTGATTTCAGAATAAACGCTGATGACTACAAAGCTGAAAACGGTGGTGTTGTAATACCGAATCCCAACGCACCAACTTCACTCGGTGAAGGCAGAGAGTTCATTGAAAAAATAATGGATTACAACAAAGACTGTGTTGTTATAATTGACGAAGCGTATGTTGATTTCGGCGGATATTCAAGTGTTGAACTCACAAAGAAATATGAAAATCTGCTTGTAACGGGCACATTTTCAAAAAGCCGAAGTCTTGCGGGAATGAGAATAGGATTTGCCATAGGAAGCGAAAAACTTATAAGCGAGCTTGAAGCAGTCAAGAACTCATACAACAGCTATACCGTAAACAGCATTGCGATGGCGGCAGGCACGGCGGCAATAAAAGATGTTGATTATTTTAACAAAACCGTTTCAATGGTAATCAAAACAAGGGAAAGAGTAAAAGAAGAACTCAGAACTCTCGGTTTTGAAGTTCTTGATTCTCAAACTAACTTCTTAATGGCAACTCATCCTGAAAAGGATATGAAAGATTATTTTGAATATCTTAAAACGCATAAAGTATTTATAAGATATTTCAACAAGCCTGTTATAAACAAATATGTTCGCATAACAA
>URIN01000147.1 GCA_900547915.1 uncultured Clostridium sp.
TTTCGCATATTTCACCACTAGGTGTCATCATCATATGATCAGGGCACACAAGCTGGTAATCATGGGCAGTGTATATAATTTTTACCTTTCTGCCGGTTTCCTTTTCATATTTTTTAACGGCTACAATAACGCTTGGCGTAAGCTGATAGTTAAAATTATTCAAATGCACAACATCAGGCTGAAAATCTCTTAACACAGCGAGCATTTTCTTTTTTGCTTCTCCGGAATAAATAGTTTTGACCGGATAGGAAAGCTTGGATAGAAGTGAACCTTCGTGAAAATCCATATCTTTGGTATATAGATTCAGCCTGTTTGACACAACTCTGCCGGCGTGTTCCATACCGAAATACTGAACCTCATGCCCGAGTTTTTTAAGCTCCTCACCTATTTTGAAAATATAGGTCTCTGAACCGCCGTTAGGAAAAAGGAATTTATTTACTATCAGAATTTTCAAGCGGTTCACCTCTGTATAATGCCAAAGTTTCATATGCGGCGTTTTCCCAACTGTAACGCTTAAGAATATAATCCGCCGCTGAGTTTTTATATTCGTTTACTTCCTGTTTATTGTTTAAAAGTTCTTCAAGTTTTTGCTTCAGATCATTAATATCGCTCTTTTTAAAATAAACAGCGTTGTCACTGCACACTTCTGTACATTCAGGAATATCGGAAGTAAGGCAGCAGTTGCCGTAACTCATAGCCTCAAGCAAACTTATCGGCATGCCTTCAAGGTCACTTGGAAGAACATAAACATACGCGTTTGAATAAAGTTCTTCGAGTTCCTGACCCTGAACAAAATCAGTGAAAATAATATTTTTACCCTGCGCCTTTTGTTTCAGTTCGTCAAAATACTCCTGGGAATGACTTGAGCCCCCCGCTATCACAAGCGGCATTGAAGTATTGATTTGAGAATAAGCGTCAATAAGATAATGAACACCCTTTTCCGGAACAATTCTGCCAAGGTAAAGGATAAATCCGTCCTTTTCAAGCCTATATTTCTCCGTTATAAGCGATGCTTTTCGTATCTCGGAGGCATTCACTCCGTTTGGAATATAAACTGTATCCCTGCCGTATTCTTTTTTAAAATAATCCTGAACGGAACGTGAAAGAACAATTATCTCATCCGCATATTTCGCAGCTGTTTTCTCTCCGAATTTAAGATATTTTGTAGCAAATCCGCCCCACTTTGAGCGCTGCCAGTCAAGCCCGTGAATTGTCACTATTGTGCGTATGCCGAAAAGTTTTGTTAAAAAGCACATTGCCGCCGGGCCTTCCGCATGAAAATGCACAACATCGTATCTGCCAAAAAGCGCCCTTAAAGCAGCTAAAAAACTGTATACAAACGCATTAAGCGTCTTGGACTGCGGAGTAGGAATGGTTTTTATTTTTACATTGCCGTCAAGCGGCATATTTTCACTTTTGAACTCACTGCCGGAAACGTGGGAACCGCTTCTGTTATAAACGTCCACCCTATTTCCTGCCTTTGCCATAATATTGGAAAGTTCATAGACAACTATTTCAACACCGCCTTCACGTGACGGTATTCTTTTATGCCCTATCATAGCAATTTTCAGTTTTTTATCTTTGCTCATTCCGCGCCTATCCCCCTGATAACTACGCGTACTGTTTTGAGCATTATTTTTATATCAAGCCAAATGCTCCAGTTATCTATATATTCACAGTCAAGTTTTACAACATCTTCAAAATTCTTTATTTCCGAGCGACCGCTTACCTGCCACATACCCGTAATTCCGGGACGCATTGACAAGCGGCGCTTATGGTGACTTTCGTATTTTGAAAATTCCTCAAGTGTGGGCGGTCTTGTGCCTATAAGGCTCATATCGCCCTTTAAAACATTCCAAAACTGAGGCAGCTCATCTATGCTTGTTTTACGGATAAATCTGCCCACTTTTGTAATGCGCGGATCATTATCCATTTTAAACATAAGCCCGTCCATTTTATTCTGAGACATAAGCTCTTTTTTTCTTTCCTCTGCGTCAACATACATTGAGCGGAGCTTATAAATATTGAAAACTCTGCCGTTTTTACCGACACGCTGCTGTTTAAAAATAAGCGGGCCTGGTGATTCTATCAAAAGCGGCACTGCCACTATGAGAATAATGGGTAATGAAACTATGCTGCCCACAAAGCCCCCTATTATATCTATTAAGCGTTTTAAAAATGCAGCTGAAAGAGAAAGCTGACGTGAGGCAGTAAGAGTTGCGGTTGGCACTCCTGCAACCACAGCACATTCAACATTATCAAATTCGCTGTCTTCAACGAATTTCTCAAGTGAAGGGAGATTGATATGGACTACAACACCCATACTTTCAATTTCTTCAGCAATTTCAACCATTTCACTTTCATATTCATAAGGGATATTGATATAGACCTCATCGAGCGATTCTCTGCGCACCCAATCAATAACATTGCTGAGATTTGCAACAACAGGAATATCTGAAATATGTTTTTCAACATTGGGTTTCACAGCTACCGTTGAGCGGCATCTACCGCCGTGTGAATCTTTATAGGCATATTCACCGTTATGCAATTCTGCATCAAGCAAAGCAATGCCTTTTATATGCCTTGTCCAATCCTGCTGAAGTTCTGAAACATAGTCCTGAGCCCTTTCGCCTACAGTAATAACACCCGTCAAACTCACAAGACCTGAATGGGTAAAATGACGAATAAGAAGTCTTTTAGTAAAATACCTGTTTATACAAGAAAGAACTATAAAAAACGCAAGTGAAAGCAGGAACATATATCTGCCTTTAATAAAATCACTTCTTGTTAAAACAAGGGCAACAGCAAGCGTCATATATGTTAAAAGGCAGTTTCTCAAAACAGCCACAAATTCCCTTGCCCTGTTTCTTATCGTCAGGTCCATAGACACTGAAAATCCGAAGAAAATCACACAGAAAGAGAGAATAAGGGAGATCAGATATATCCATATAGACTGCTTTGTGGTATTAGGTACTTTATGTATGCAAATGCAGATTATATAAGCAATTACATTTGACATAAGAAGCGACGAAAGGTCAACCAAGAACTCAACTGAAAGCTGAGTAGCCTTTCTCTTATTCATAAAAATCGCAACCCTTTAAAAAAATTGGCAACCGAAAGTGTTCGGTTTATTTATATCCGTAGCCGTAACCGTAAGAATACTTGTACTTATAATCGTACTTTTTATAGTATGAATAATATCCATGTTTACCTGACGTAACATCATTCAAAATAAAACCGAGTATATTTCCATCTATATTTTCAAGGTTTGAAACTGCAGTTTTAACCTCTGCAATATCAGTAGTTCCTGATTTAATGATCATTATATATCCTGTTGTTTTCTGTGCGAAAACAGTGGCGTCAGTAACAAGATTTACCGGAGGCGTATCAATAAACACACAATCATAATGCTCTTTTACGAATTCAAGCAGCTTGTCCATTCTTGAAGAAGAGACAAGCTCAGCGGGGTTTGGTGGTATCTTGCCTCCTGTTAAAACCGAAAGATTTTCAATATCGGTTTTAGAAACAGTAATATTATCCGTAAGACCCGCAAGAATTTCTGAAAGTCCGTTCTTTACCGGAATGGAAAACATGCGGTGAATGGTGGGGTTTCTCATATCACTGTCTATAAGCAAAGTCTTTTTACCCATCTGCGCAAATGATATGGCAAGATTAATGCTGTTAATTGTTTTACCGTTGTTTGCAGTGGGGCTTGTAACTACAAAAACTGGGCATTTATCACCTTTCTGCATAAAAAGCAGATTAGTTCTTATAGCGGAATAGGCTTCCTTTACAACGAACGGTGATTCAGGATTTAAAATCTTTTTTATATTATCTCGTGAAAATGATTTTGATTTATCGTTTATGTTTCTATTTTTTCCGAAAAGAGCCATTATCTGCTGCCCCCTTTCCTTGAATTAGCCTTTTGCTGGGATTCTTCCTCAGTTACTTCACCGGATTTTGCAGATACCGGAATAAGTCTTGGTATAGTTCCTATAACAGGGATGCTTTCAAAATCTCTTTCAAGGTCTTCCTCACTGGTTACGGTGGTATCAAACAACTCACGGATAAAGAATACCGCAAATGTAAATACCAAGCCCACAACTGCGCCTATCAAGATATTTAATTTGAAATTGGGAGACGAAGGCTGACTTGGCACCTTTGCATAATCTATTACACTTACTCCGCCGGCTTTTATAGTGTCAACAATAGCATCAGGAGCAACATCAGCTATTGCGTTTGCTATATCAGCTGCCAGCGCAGGACTGGCATTTGAAACCGTAACCTGAAAGATCTCCGTTTCATCGATCTGTGAACATTCGACCATTGAACGAAGTTCGGAAACCGTAATATCAAGATTTAAATTTTGAACGACTTGCTCGAGCACATTATCACTTTCAAGAACAACTATGTATGTATTAACAAGCTGCTGTGAAGCGGTAATTTCACCCTGAGCGATAGAAGAATCCGTACTTACTCTATCCGTATTACTGTAAACATAAAGAGTACAGGACGCTGTATATGTTGGTGTGATAAAGAACTCAGTAATACAACCGGAAAGCACGGCAGTAATAAGAGTTCCTAAAATTATAAATGCAATTCGCTTTTTGAGCATCAAAAAGACTTTTCTTAAATCTATTTCTATTTCCTTAGATTCTGTCTCTTATACACATCTGACGCTGCCGACGAATAGCCTTGTGTAG
>URIN01000148.1 GCA_900547915.1 uncultured Clostridium sp.
TACACAAGGCTATTCGTCGGCAGCGTCAGATGTGTATAAGAGACAGGCCTTGTCGTTTTTACAGGACTTTCAGGCTCAGGAAAATCAAGCCTTGCCTTTGATACCATTTACGCAGAGGGTCAGCGCAGATATGTGGAGAGCCTTTCCTCATACGCCCGTCAGTTCCTCGGCCAAATGGAAAAACCCGATGTTGATTATATTGAGGGCCTCAGTCCCGCTATTTCCATAGATCAGAAAACCACTTCCAAAAATCCGCGTTCTACGGTAGGAACGGTAACTGAAATCTACGATTATCTTCGCCTGCTTTATGCCAGAATAGGTATACCGCACTGCCCCGTCTGCGGCAGAGAGATAACACAGCAGACTGTTGACCAGATAGTTGATAAGATCTTGTCATATGATGAGGGCACACGTATCCAGATAATGGCACCGATAGTCCGCGGCAGAAAAGGTGAGTATACAAAAGAACTTGAGGATGCCCGCAAGTCTGGTTATTCAAGAGTGCGCATAGACGGCAGTATCTATGACCTTTTTGAAGAAATAAAACTTGATAAGAATAAAAAGCATAATATTGAGGTTGTTGTTGACCGCCTTGTTGTAAATGAGAGCATTAGGAGCAGGCTTGCGGACAGTATAGAGACCGCTACACGCCTTTCAAAAGGTATCGTTATCTGCAATATTCTTGATAAGGGCGATGAACTGTTTTCACTTGATTACGCCTGCCCGGAGCATGGTGTTTCAATTGAGGAAATGAGCCCGCGTATGTTCTCTTTTAACAATCCGTACGGTGCCTGCAAACGCTGTTCCGGTCTCGGCACTTTTATGGAGATAGACGAGAATCTTGTTATCCCCAATAAAAAGCTTTCAATAAATCAGGGCGCTATTAAGGCAAGCGGCTGGAATGTTGCTGACGGCTCTTCAATTGCTAAAATGTATTTTGAGGCTATTGCAAAAGAATACGACTTTTCTCTTGATATGCCTGTTGAAATGCTTCCAAAAGACGGAATAAGGGCAATCCTATACGGTACCAACGGCAAGAAAATTAAAATGAAGCGTGTAACCGCCTACGGCTCGGGAACATATACGAATGATTTTGAAGGTGTTATCAATAACCTTAAAAGGCGCTATGAAGAATCGTCTTCAGAGTGGGCGAGAGCAGAGATAGAAACGGTTATGGTATCATCCCGCTGTCCTGATTGTAAGGGCGCTCGTTTGTCACCCATAAGTCTTTCTGTAACTGTCGGCGGAAAAAATATTTATGAGTTCTGCTGTATGTCAATATCCGAAGAACTTGATTTCATAAACAGCCTTGAACTCACCGAGAAAGAACAGCTTATCGGTAATCTTATAATCAGAGAAATCAGAGAAAGGCTTACTTTCCTGAATTCTGTTGGTCTTGATTATCTTTCTCTTGCACGTGAGGCTTCCACACTTTCAGGCGGAGAAGCGCAGAGAATTCGCCTTGCAACTCAGATAGGCTCATCCCTTATGGGTGTTCTTTATATTCTTGATGAACCGTCAATAGGTCTGCATCAGCGTGATAATGATAAACTGCTTAATACGCTTAGACATCTTCGTGACCTGGGCAATACGCTTATTGTTGTTGAACACGATGAGGATACAATGCGTGCCGCTGATTATATAGTTGATATAGGTCCTGGAGCAGGAATACACGGCGGAGAACTAATAGCAGCAGGAACTGTTGATGATATTATCGCCTGTGACAGGTCAATAACTGGTCAATATCTCTCGGGTAAAAAGTCAATACCTATTCCGGATAAAAGAAGAAACGGAAACGGGCATAAATTGACTGTTTTCGGCGCTTCTGAAAACAATCTTAAAAAAATAGACGTTGAAATTCCTCTCGGCAAATTTGTTGCTGTAACGGGTGTTTCCGGTTCGGGCAAATCAAGCCTTGTAAACGAGATACTTTATAAATATCTTGCAAATGAGCTTAATAATGCAAAAAAACGTCCGGGCAAGTTCGAAAAAATAAAGGGCGCTGAATATCTTGATAAAGTTATAGATATCGATCAGTCGCCAATAGGACGCACTCCGCGTTCAAATCCAGCAACTTATACAGGTGTTTTCAATGATATAAGAGAGCTTTTTGCATCTACTCCTGATGCAAAAATGCGCGGATATAAAGCAAACAGATTTTCATTCAATGTTAAAGGCGGCAGATGTGAAGCATGCCAAGGTGACGGTATCGTTAAAATAGAAATGCACTTTCTTGCGGATGTTTACGTACCCTGCGAAGTCTGCTCAGGTCATAAGTATAACCACGAAACACTTGAGGTTAAATTCAAGGGCAAAAATATTTTTGAGGTTCTTGAAATGACCGTTGATGAGGGACTTGAATTTTTCAAACAGCAGCCTAAGATATACAGAAAATTGAAAACCCTTTCAGATGTTGGTCTTGGATATATCAAGATAGGACAGCCCGCAACAACTCTTTCGGGAGGCGAAGCGCAGAGAGTGAAACTCGCAACCGAACTCATGAAACGCTCAACTGGCAAAACGATATATATTCTCGATGAGCCTACAACGGGTCTTCATACCGCTGATGTCCATAAACTTATCGAAGTGCTCAACGCGCTTGTTGACAGCGGCAATACCGTCCTTGTGATAGAGCATAATCTTGATGTTATTAAAACTGCTGATTATCTTATCGACCTCGGACCTGAGGGCGGTAAAGGAGGCGGCAGGATAGTTGCAACAGGTACTCCCGAGGAGGTTGCCAAGTGCAAAAAATCCTATACAGGTCAGTATCTTGCCCCGATTCTTAAAAAATCAAAGTCGTAATAAAAATAACCGTGTTCAGATGAACACGGTTATTTGCTTATATATTGCTAGTATTGCTAGTTTTACTATAAATACAGTTTCTTATTTGTGGTCTTTTATGCGCTTCAGTGCATTCTTCTCAAGCCTGCTAACCTGAGCCTGACTTATGCCCACTTCTTTTGCAACTTCCATCTGCGTCTTTCCCTGCATAAATCTGAGGTAAAGTATGTTTTTTTCTCTCGGGTCAAGGTTTTTTATCTCATCTTTTATCATTATCTCGTCTATCCAGTCGCCGTCCGTGTTGTTGTCGCCGACTTGATCCATAACATAAATCGTATCTCCGCCGTCATTGTAAACAGGTTCATACAGAGAAATCGGGTCAACGATTGCTTCAAGCGCAAGCACTACTTCACTCTTTTCCATATTCAGCGCTTTTGCAATTTCTTCTATTGAGGGTTCCTGCTTGTTTTTATTTATCAGATCTTCTTTTACCTGCATCGCTTTGTATGCAGTGTCTTTCATGCTTCTGCTAACACGAATAGGGGAGTCGTCTCTGAGGTATCTGCGTATTTCTCCTATGCACATAGGTACTGCGTAGGTAGAAAATTTTACCTGTAAATCAAGATTGAAGTTGTCTATCGCTTTTATAAGTCCTATAACGCCGACTTGAAATAAATCGTCCATCGATTCGCCGCGGTTCTGAAAACGCTGTATAACTGAAAGCACAAGCCTCAGATTGCCTTTTATAAGCTCGTCTCTTGCTTTCATATCTCCCTGCCTTGCTTTTTTCAGTAATTCTATTTTTTCACTTTCTTTAAGTACTTTAATATCGTTTGTGTTGATACCACATATTTCCACCTTGTTGAACTGCATACATAAAACCACCATTCAATTTTTATGTACGCAATTATTATTACCAGTCTTTGGGTGCTTTATAAACCAAAAATAAAAAAAGCACAGTCAAAGCATTTCGCTCTTACTGTGCCTTAATTATTTGATCTTATTTTACTCTGTAAGCTCCGGTTGCAACAGGTTCAGCCGTTTTAAGATACGGCTCTTTTCTGCATTCTTCTATTTTTATCGTCAAATTGTCAGTAACCACAGGTTCAAAAACAGCAATTTTTGAAAAACCTATTATAGTCCCTTCAAACACTTTTCGATTACCTGCATAAATGCTGTATTTTTCTATACGCTGAGATTTTGTGGTGTCCTCACTCATTCTTACACGGTCAACGCTCTGTTTGGGGAATTTAAGTTCTGTTTCAAAGCCTCCGTTTTTATCGGTGCGTTGATAATCTCTGATTGCGAGTTCATCTTCTTTTCTTAGCCATTTTCCCATTTGCTTGAGCCGTTTTACATCACTTTCAGCAAATAGTCCGTTCTTGTTTGGCGGAATATTGAGAAGAAATAAAGCGTTGTTTCCCACAGAGTTGTAATATATCTTCATAAGTCTGTTGAGTGATTTAAGCGACATTCTCTGTAACGGATGATAAAACCATCCAAGCCTGATAGAAACATCCACTTCTGCCGGATACCACATAAATTCATCAAATTTGCTCAAAAACTCTCTTGAACCCATATCAGGGAGCATAACATCCTGGCAGCGTTTCTGAAACTTTTTCATGTTGTCATCGGTCTGGCAGTTCGCTGCAAAGTTTTGCTGGTCATATTCGAATTTCGGCACCACATTCCATTCGCTTTCACGAGTCTTGCCGCTCTCATTGCCGATCCACCGCACATCGGGCGCACAGCCGGACATAACTATATCAGGCTGAAGTTCCACTGCGGTTTTCCAAATGCGCTCGAAATCATAGTCCTGTACCGGCTGCCCGTCTGCTTTTGCGCCGCAGGCGCCGTCTAGCCACTGTCTCTTATACACATCTCCGAGCCCACGAGACGGACTCCTATCTCGT
>URIN01000149.1 GCA_900547915.1 uncultured Clostridium sp.
AATCAGTATGGATTTATAGTAACAGTTATTGTAATGACAGTAATTGCTTCTCTTCTGTTTGAACTTGCCGGTCTTGGTACAAGAGAAAAGGTTAAGCAGTCAGAAAAGAAGTACGGCTTCAAAGAGAACTTCCAGATCATGTTCAGAAACAAGCCTTTCAGACAGATCCTTATTTCCGGTATTCTCAGAAGCCCCATTCAGCTTCTTATGATAGTTGCTATGACACTTGTTACATATTACTATGCAAACGGCAATATCATGAATATCCTTAAGTACAATGAAGACGGCTCTTTTGCAGGCATTGATTTCAAGATACTTATCGGTCTCGGCAGTGTTGCTGTTGGCTTGTTTGTAGGTCAGTTTATAGCAATGGGTATCACGCCATTCCTTACAAAGAAGATTGAAAAGAAAAAGCTTTACAATTTCTACTCTATTGCAGGTGCAGTGCCTTTTGCACTTATCTTTGTATTTTATATGGTTTCAGGCGGAGACCTCACTTCTACATTCTGGTCAATCATTATCGGCGTTTGCATGCTTTTCGCAAGTGCTTCATTTGGTGGTATCAACGTTCTTCAGTCAGTAATGATTGCAGACTGTGTTGACTATGAGGAATATACAAACGGCGTTCGTACAGACGGCGTATTTTTCTCAGGCCAGAGCTTTATCACAAAGATCTCTGCTGGTCTTGCAACAATTATTTCTTCAGCAGTTTATGCTTATGTAGGATACAGTGGCGCTAATGTTGATAAACTCAACAAAGCTATTGAAAACGGCGCAAGCTTCATAACATATGACGGCGGTACCGGTCCGGGTAAATATGCTGCTGCCATGTTCTTCCTCATTTCTATTCCTCCTGCAATCGGTATGCTTCTTTCAGCTATTCCGACTCTCAAGTATGCGCTTTCCGATAAAGAGCATACAAGAATTCTTAACGAACTTGTTGAGAAACGTAACCAGAGCACAGAAGTTGAAGAATAATATATGATGATAAAAGCCAATTCGGCTTATCATAATAAGGGGTAAAATATACGGTTCGGTATGAAAGAACCGTAAAATAAACGGCCCGGTGTCCGTGAAAGCGGATGCCGGGTCGTTTATTTTTGTAATTGTATTTAATTCAAGATTATTTCTTACGAACTTTTAATGCAGGAAGTATCACGGGTATTTCTTCTCCTGCTTTCTGCATTTCCTCTATGAGCAGATATTTTAGTTCCTGCCTTACGTGCGCGTATTTTGGATTTTTTATAAGGTTAACTTTTTCATTCGGATCTTTTTTCAGATCATAAAGGTAATCTTCAAAATACACTCTGCTGTTCATATGCAGGTATCCTGACGGCTTAATATCTCTTACAGAATATTTGAACCTGTCTGTCCTTACAGCTCTGCCGCACTGACTTTCGCTTATCTGCATGAATACGCATTTTCTTCTTTCAAGGCTGTTGTCCGTCAAATCCAATCCTTTATAATTATCTGGAATGTCAATCCCCGCCATAGACAGCATTGTGGGCGGCATATCAATAAGGCTGACAAGGCGTTCATCACGTTTCCCGCCCTCAAATCCGCCGCCTTTAATTATGAGCGGAGTATGAGTGCTGCTCTCGTGACAGCTCCTTTTGTATTCAAGGTTTCTCGTCTTGAAATGGCAGCCGTGGTCACTGGTGTATATTATTATGGTGTCGTCATATATTCCGAGTTCTTTCAGCTTTTCAACCAGCCTGCCTACATTATAGTCTAGCCTGTTTATTGCAGATATGTAGTCCGGGTACATCTCCTTGTAATTGCCTTTTAAGAATGTCAGGTCATCGGGCAGGGGATAATCTTTGTATTTTTCAATAGTCTCTTTGTACCCTTCAAAACAGTTTCTATCGTTTTGCTGGTGGGGTTCAAGCTGGCTCACAAACATAAAAAACGGTTTGCTTGGGTCTCTTTTTTTCTCAAGATATTCAAGAGCAAAATCGTTTATACGGTCAGCTCGGTAACCTTTAAAATCAATTTTATTTCCGTTTTCGTCAAAAACATATCCGTCATATCCGTGAGAAGTGAATTCAAGGCAGTCCGCAGCGCGCCAGTACTGATACTTGCCTTGTCTGTCCCTCGGTATCGAGGTGCTTTCACAATGTACGCCCACACCGGGAAATTTATCAGATCCAAGATGCCACTTGCCTATGTATGCCGTTTGGTAACCCGCATTGTTGAAATATTCCGCAAGCGGAGTGATGTCTCTCGGAAGCGCAATAGCGTTGGTGTAGCATCCTGTTTCAGTCGGGTATACACCTGATTGCAGACAGGAGCGCGCAGGTCCGCATACAGGCTGACACGTAAAACTGTTTTCAAACAAAACGCCTTCGTCTGCAAGCTTCATCAAATTTGGCGTAAGTTCTTCGTTGACTGTATCCCAGCGTTGCTGGTCTGAAAAATAAAAGATAATGTTTTTCATAAGCAGCCCCCTCTCAGCTTTGTTGTTCCTCATTGCTTTTTTCTAACAATATTGTACTTGTCGGATATGCAAAATCCGTATCATTATCATCAATTATCTTCTTAATTGCAAAATTGAGTTCTTCAGTAAATGCATAATAGTCCTCAAGCCCCGTTATCATAACATAGCATCTAATCTGTATGTTCAGGGAGCAGTCATCAAACTCAACAAATCTCACACGTATAGAGCTTTTTTCAACCTTTTTATGCTTTTTTAGATAAGCGTAGATTTCATTTCTGCATTTTTTAAGAGTGTCATCCGATGTTGAATATAAAAGTCCTATCTTGAAATCTATAAGTCTTTTGTTGAGTTTTGCGTAGTTTGTTATAAGGTCATCTGCAATAACCGTATTCGGAACAACTATTATTGTGTCATCAAGTTTGCGCACTCTCGTGGAACGCATAGTTATATCTTCAACCGTGCCCGAAAAATCTTTGGTTTCAATAAAATCCCCAACGTCAAACGGTCTGTCAAACATAATGACAAAACCTGATATAAGGCTTTTCAGAGAGTCTTGCGCCGCAAGGGATACCGCAAGTCCGCCGACACCAAGTCCTGTCAGCAGACCGTTTATGTTATATCCAAGTTCTGATATAACCATCACTATCGCAATGCACACTGTCAGAACTTTCAGTATGTTGGCAATAAACTTTACTGCAATACCGTTTACTTCAGGACTTCTGCTTTTATTGTTGAGAAATTTCTCAAGATTATCCGAAACAAAGCTTATTATAAGCCAGCATACGAAAAGAATTGAAACTATTTTGAAGGTGTCAACTATTGCGGCGTGATAATAATTTATTATAATGCCGATAAATAGACCCAGTACAACAAAATAAGTTGCAAGCGGACGCCTAAGGCTGGCAACAAAGCCTTCTCGTATATCAGGCTTTTTAACGAAAAGCACCCTGGCAACTAAATTCAGAATGAAATCCGCTAACTTGTTTCTGAGGGTTGTCAAAGCCAAAAATATAATTGCACCGAGTGCAATATTGATGTAAAGTCCGTATGTCGCAAAAAATTCTTTAATCGCTTCGGGCATTTTAATCTTCCTCCGCCACACAGTAAAAGTTACTTTCCCATGCTGGAATGTAAACACTGTGTCTGAAATAAATTTTATATTTATCGTTCATCTGCCATATCTTGAGCGGCAGCGCAAACATATCCTCGTTTCTGTGATAAGCGCATACATAAAGTTTAGGAGAATACTTTTTTATTGTTTTCTCACACCCGCACAGCGCTTTCATTTCGGAACCTTCAACATCCATTTTTATGAATGTTGTTCTTCCGTTTGCAATGCTGTCAATATCAACTGCATCCACTGAACGCCCCTCTGCGGAAAGTTTTGAATTTCTGCCTGCTTTAGCAGAAAATATAAGGGTATCTTTTTTATCCCACGCAGCTGCGTTGATAAGATTAATGTTGTCCATTCCCGCCGTGTTCTTTGAAAGTTTTTTGAAGTTCTTGGCATCAGGCTCAAGGGCGGTTATAAAATCGTACTTGCCGTTTGTAAATGATGTGAATTCTCTGATTGTGTCACCATCATAAGCGCCCGCGTCAACTATCCTCTCGTGCTCACCGAGATTTAAAATATCGGCATATATCCTGCTTTTGTCTTTTTCCCAGCTGTCAAGCAGATATTCTATTTTTCCGCTGATTTTGAATTTGATAATATTTTCGTAAACTCTCTTGCTTTCATCGTCAGCAAGCCTGTCATAAACATATCTGAACTCATTTTCGTGCTTTTTAAAATATTTCCCGGTAAATAATCCGTTTCCGGCAACGGGAATGTCAGGTGCGTAAACACGATGCTCACCATTTATACGTATAATATTGTCAATAACTCCGTCAAGGTGTGACGCAAAAGAAAGCACCACATTGAAATCGTCGTATTTTTCACAGACTTCGCTGTATTTCAGAACCTTGTGCCCTAAAAATGAATGACCGCGCACAAATTCATCACTTGCGAATATTTCGCTTATTTCAATCCCTTTTTCGTTTAAAACGGCAATTATTTTCTCCGCCGCGTTGCCCATTCCGTAGACGGCAACAGGCTTTTTGTCAGCGGCAAGAGCGTCCCATACATCAGTTTCTTCAAATTCAAGATTCATAAGCAAAATCACCCGTGAAAATAATTATAAACTTAAAATAAGGCTAAATCCTGTCTCTTATACACATCTCCGAGCCCACGAGACGGACTCCTA
Source organism: uncultured Clostridium sp. (assembly GCA_900547915.1). Classification (GTDB taxonomy): domain Bacteria; phylum Bacillota; class Clostridia; order Oscillospirales; family Acutalibacteraceae; genus Eubacterium_R. The sequence goes on from URIN01000149.1 coordinate 4,681, forward strand.
TCTC